>NZ_JAKFGB010000001.1 GCF_022267515.1 Rubinisphaera margarita
AACGTCGTACCCTTTCAGAATCGTGCTGCGGAACATAATACTCTATTTAACGAGGAGAAAAATAGGGCGCACGCGGCGGCGAGGTGTGCAAATAAAGCCCCAGGGGGGGTACTCAATCGTGAAGGCATCGCCTACGATCTGAAGCACCTCAACAAGCACCTACCAGATACTGCGGAGTCCGCACGGCTAATTCGCAAGGACGGCTCCGCTCACGTTTTCAAGGACAAGGCGACGTTAAGTAGAGTGGAACAAGAACTACTTGAAAATGGTGAGAGCTTGGGAACCGTCCGTGGTTGGGAGCGATACGGCAAACATTTCGATGAACCGATCGGCTATCGAATTGATGCACAAGGCAATAGGATACCGCTTCATTACGGGGAACTGAAGCTGAATCCTAAAACCAACCTTTACCACATAACGCCACGAACGAGGCCAGCATTATGACCGAATGGTACGAAATATGGGCCGATTGTGGTTTGTCACCACCTTACCTGCTTCTCGTGCATGCGGACGTGGGTGCTTACAATGTCATTGATCCACAAGAGGGAGGGAAGGTAGTCTTTTCGGCTGGCGAATACGAATCCGTGAAACTGTGGTTGCTTGAAGATGAGTACGAACGGATGAGTGAAAGAGTTGGCGAAGACTAAGCTTTGACTTCTCCCCAACCACTGCTGCTGGTCGGGTCAATATAAGCCGTTTGACGATATCCGAGGGGAAAATGAGGCACGACTTCGGCTTCTGCATCACGATCTTCGCAGGCTGTGTCGATTTGAACGGTTGCAACTTGGCCGGTTCAGCAGGCTTCCACGGCTTGCTGTGTGTTTTGGGGGCGGCACGCCTGACGGCGGCGGCAGTGTGTTGACTGCCGCCCTCAGCCCTCTTCCTCCCTCATGGGTCGGCGGCTTCGGTTACTTCCCGTGCGTGCGTGAGCGATTCGCCTTGGTATAAAGAACAGCACCGCACGGAGCCGGTGCAGCAGCGGCAGTGACCACCTTGGCTGTCAGCGACTTGGCTGGAATTGTTGGGTTCGGATTTGTAGCAACCCGCTTCCGGCTGGGAGAGGCTGCACCCGCTCGGACTTCGTCGTCCGGATGTTCTTCGGCAGGCGAGCTCGGAGAATTTCGTTCTCCTTCTTGAGGTAGGCCACCTGCCGGGCCAGCTCCTGCTGGGTGATGGAGGCTAGCATTACGAAGAGCGGATGCAGCGTGCGTCGCATGGCGATTGTCCTTTGAAATCAGTGTCAAAGGAGCTTCCCTGCAGGGAGCGAAGAATATTTGCACCCCGGACGTCAGCCGGTGCGCGACGAGTTTATCGAGTGGAGCAGGGGACCGGGATCGGGGTTCCCGCCAGGCCGGTTTGCGCTCTCAAAAATACGCGCGTCATACGAAGAGTTTCGAGAAATACGCGCCTCGCTCGATTCCAGACGCGGAGGGTTCGTGGCTCGGCCCTGAACAGCAGGGTTGGCAGGCGGGGAGACCAGTAAGACTCACTTGCTTCTTATTGAGATGGGACGCATCATGGGCCGAAGCCCATCAATGGGCGACTGCTTGTTGCTGCGCAACCCGGAGATAAACCTCCGGGCCATCCCGCGCCAAACCCGCTCATCATAGAACGGGCCTGCATTCAAACTCTGGAATCGACGCAGTCAATGATCGCATTCGGGCTGCTATGGAGGGTGTCGATGACAGGGCGATCGCGCGGCAGGCAATCGTCGACGAATTGGCAGCACTCCGTTCCGAGATTTTGAGTGGAAAGTTTCTGTGAAAGACAAGCAAGGACCGTCAGAGACATGAAATATTACCGCTATCGTCCGGATGCAGACGCCTTCGCCAGTGTTCACTTTGAAGTGGATGTCGATTCGATGGAAGAGCATCGCGTGCTCGGAGTTCACCGGTGTGATAGCGCATTGCTCGAGAACTGGATCCCGCCAATAGCTCGTTCCCTCAATGGCGATACTCTAGCGGAAGGGGATTTCCCAAGCCTGAGTAATTTCTGGAGGATTCCAATAGTGAGTCAACGAGCATGGGAGGTGTTGCGTTCTCTGCTAGGGCGCTGTGAGGCGCTTCCGATTATCCATCCTACTGGAAATAGGTATTATATTGTTCATATAATGGAGACGATTGATGCGTTGGATGAGCGTCGGTCGGAAGTAGCACGCAATAGGACAACCGGGCGTATAAATAGTATTCGTCGTTACTCGTTCGTGTGGGACCGTATACATGGGAAGCACATATTTAAACTTCCAGCCGACAGTGGTGGTGAGGTGATAGTGGACTGTCGCTTTCGAGAGGCAGTTGAGCAAAATGGATTGCGGGGGTTGGTGTTTACCCCCTTGCCAATATGTGTGTAAGGTGTCTGAAAATCAGAATTGGTGGGGTAGAATGTTGCCACACCTGGCCTGTCTGGTGCGAGTGGCCCCCCCTTTGAGGATAGTGAACGGGCGGGCGAGTTGCCAGAAGCCTTCGAAGGAGTACGCGTTGTGCTCCCAGCGGACGTTGAGGTCGGCAATTGCTCAGCCATATGAAGGTCGGTTAGATCCGATAGCTAAGGCAGTAGTAGCGGTGATCACGGGAGGTGAGTCGGCGAGCGTGATTCTCGGGGCAAGCATTTGATCAGATTGACATCATACGGAGAAGCAGGTCCTGCTGCCCCTTACCCCTCAACCCGCTCAGATCTCTGCGTCCGGATGTTCTTCGGCACGCGAGCGCGATGAGAATCTCACTCTCCTTCTTAAGGTCAGCCAGCGGCCGGACGCGTTTCTTCTGAGTCTGTGAGGCCCATATTGCAGACAGCGGTTGCAGCGTGCGTCGCATGGCGATCGTCCTTTGAATTCAGTTTCAAAGGAGCTTCCCTGCGGGTGACGAAGAATATTTGCACTCCGGACGTCGGCCGGTGCGCGACGAGTTTATCGAGTGGAGCAGGGGACCGGGATCGGGGTTCCCGCCAGGCCGGTTTGCGCTCTCAAAAATACGCGCGTCATACGGAGAGTTTCGAGAAATACGCGCCTCGCTCGATTCCAGACGCGGAGCGTTCGTGGCTCGGTCCTGAACAGCAGGGTTGGCAGGCGGGGAGACCAGTAAGACTCACTTGCTTCTTACTGAGATGGGACGCATCATGGGCCGAAGCCCATCAATGGGCGACTGCTTGTTGCTGCGGAACCCGGAGATAAACCTCCGGGCCATCCCGCCAAAATTGCAGATGATGAACTTGATGACGCTGTTAAGACAATCAAACAGGAATTAGAATGTGCGAAAGCGCCATCAAGAATTGCGAGTGAGATTGACCCGAACAAATTCAAGTATGTGTTTGGGGAGGTCACATCTGGCAGTCATAACACGGCAAGGTCGCTCCAAAATGCCGCCCAGATGAATCGAATCGGCATTCACAACACTGCTGCTGGGCGACGCTATCTGACGCAGCACCTTGACGATGTAGTCCAAGACCCATCGAACATAGCACGGACATTCCAGAAGACACTTCCAGATGGATCAAAGATCAGCTTGGAAGTTCGTGAATCTTTGCTATCGGGGCCGGGTGGATTCTTAAAGATTGAGTCCACGTGGGAACTTCTTCCTGACGGTTCTCGAAGGCTAACAACCATCATTCCGTTTGGAGGGTAATTGTGGACTATCCATCTGAACTCGATTTATTGGAGTTCTTTGAGACTGAGCCAAAAGTGGAAGGCGACGTTCAGACATATCAGGTTCAGGATTCGTCTGGTGCAACCCTTGCGTTTTCCTTCGACACTTCTGATGACTCCGTTCAAACTCTGTTGAAGTGTGATGAGCGTATCGTGTCGCTGATATCCCATGAATGTCTCACTCGTATGTGGATTGATGGGGCAACGCTTCACGCCGAGTTAGAAAACAGCGGTTATCGTATTTCGCTTTCACTCGTGCTGAGGCCACTGGTGCAAATCAAATGGTCTGGTCTACGGACAGGTTAGAAACGCTATCCATCATGCCCCCGGCATCGCTC
>NZ_JAKFGB010000002.1 GCF_022267515.1 Rubinisphaera margarita
AAGGCCATGAGTCGTGGAAGTGTCTTCGGTGAGGGTGGTGGGGAGGATTCCAATCAGCGGAAGGTGACACGTCGGGAGATCGACTCGAAGCGTGAAGTCTCCGAAATCATCGAAGAGTACGACCCGGCGACCGGCCGGATCCAGCGTCGCACGACGCGAACTCAGTCAGAAGAATCGCACATTTCTGAGCACGAGATGACCGGTTCCGGAGGGATGCTGGAAGGGGCGCCGGCGGCTCGTCTGGAGCAGCAGTTGCCTACGGATTGGCACCAGCGGGTGCCGTCGCAGCTGAAGGTCTCGATATTCCAGTCGAGCGATGCTGTTCCAGGAGAGCTGGTCGAACTGGCCGGCGATTATATCGCGGCACTTGCCGATGCCGGACCGCAGCAGGCAATTTGGACCTACGTGTTTCCATCGCGGGAAGGATTGCACCGGCTGGTTGTTAAGGCGACACCGGGAACTGCCGGATATCTGGAATGCCAGGTCTCTCTCGAGGGCTCGGTGGTCGGTCCCCGCTGGCTGGGAGTGGGTGATGCGAACTGGCAGCAGTCCATTACGTTGGATCGTGACTGGAACACGCCGCAGACGCGGATCGCTCCTCAGAAATGGCCACGTTCGGTAGAGGTGGTTGCGCTGGCTGCCGGTGGCAATTATCTGACGCACCAGGCTTCCTCGCAGCGGTTTGAGATCTCGGGAGCGCCGACGGCAGCTGAGCGAGCCGCGATGGCGTCATCTGTGGGCGGTTCAGGCTCAGGGGATGATGACGATGACGTTCCCGATGATGATGAATTTCCGACTTGCGATGGGGAAGAGTGTTGTTCTCCTGATCCTCCGCCTCCCGGGCCGCCAGAATCTTGTTGTGGCAACGATGGATGCGGTTCAAACACCTGTAGTGGTGGGAGCGGTGGCCGCCGCGGTGGAGGAGGGAGTGGCGGCGGAAACGGGTTAGGTCGTGGTGATCGAGACTTTGATTTAGGAGGACGTGGTGGTTCGTCGTGCTCCGGAGGGACCTGCAGTGCCTTCCCGGTGCGTTATTCAAGTGGCGAGATCCTGTTCCGGCAGGATGACATCTCTTCGGGAGGGTTCGGAACGAACTGGGGTCATACGCGGAGTTTCTGCAGCCGCCTGACCGGGAACTCTTCGTTTGGCAATGGCTATAACTGGCAGGTGCGAGAGTGGTCGTTCCTGTCCTTCCTGCGTGAGAACGGGGTGATCCAGACCATCGTCGTGCAGGGGCAGGCAACCAAGGCGCTGTGGTTCGACGTGGACAATGGAGCCTTCGTGGCGCGCTTTGGCGTCAAGAATGAACTGACTTATGATGCGGGCAATGATCTGTACGTGCTGTCCAATCCGGACGGCTCGATCCTGAAGTTTGTCGGCACGACAGGGGCCTTTAAGGAGCGAGTCAACCCCGGTGGATCGGTGATTCAGGCGACGCAGTACTCGGTGGATGGCCGCAATCCGACGCAGGTGGAACGGACGTACTCGATCAACTCGCAGACGATCATCGAGCAGCTGAACTATGAGTTCGATGCTTCGGTGATCCTGCCGCTGCTGCAGTCGGTCACGCTTCGCCGTAAGGTGGACGCCGGCAGCTGGGAGAATATCGTCCGGGCCAGCTACATCTATTACGACTTCGATGAGGACTATGGCCTGGATGGAGACCTCAAGACGGTCACCACCGCCGAATGGACTGGCTCGGCCTGGAGTGAGACCGGGACCTCCTACTTCCGCTATGAAACGC
>NZ_JAKFGB010000003.1 GCF_022267515.1 Rubinisphaera margarita
ACCGACTACGAGCATGACGACCGCGGCCGGATGACGCAAGCACTGGGCCCCTCGCACGAGATCGACCTGAACGGGACGGCCACGACGATCCGCACCGCCGCGTGGTATGTCTACGAGAGTACTGCCGAGTTCGACATCCGCCGCAGCGGCCAGGGCTACGCGACGGGTTCGGCACCCGGCTACACCTACACGCTGATCAACCCGGTCTCGATCTCAATCTGGGACAAGCAGGGGCACATTCAGCAGCAGATCCAGGCAACGCGTGCCAGCACGTCGGGCAAACTGGAGCCTTCGGACATGTTTGCGCAGTCAAGCTATACGCGCTGGCAGACCTACCAGTATACGAACTGCTGCCAGGTGCAGTCGGAGCGGGCGTACTTCGAGATCCCGGCGACGGGCGAGGGGCTGAAATCGGTGAACTACGCCGAGACGGGCTACCACTACGACGAGATGAAACGGCGGATTGCCACAATCTCTCCGGGCGGGACGATCAACCGGTACGTCTACGATGTGCGCAACAATGTGCTGTCTTACTGGGTGGGCACGAATGACACTGGTGCGACGAACACCGATCCGTCAGGTGGGCAGGCGAATCCTTCGTGGCAGACCCTCACCTCTGAACAATGGGGCGAGCTGACCGCCGCTGGCTGGGATGAGCTGCTGGCAACGACTGCCAATAATATGGTGATCATCACGTCGAATGTCTACGACGACGGCCAGGATGGCGGCGATGGCAATCTAACCCAGGAGGCGCAGTATGCGGATGCCATCAATCTACGCGTGACGAATTACACATATGACTTCCGGAACCGTCGGATAGAGATCGATGGCGAAATCGATTACTTCGAGCAGACGATTTACGATAATTTAAGCCGTCCTGTGTTCTCCGAACGTTACAACACCAGCACCAGCGGAAATCTGGTGGCACGTTTTGAAACCAAATACGACAATCGCGGGCGCGTTTATCGCACGATCCAGTACGGCGTCGATGCGGCGACCGGACAGTTGAGCGGGGGAACACTGGAGGACGACACCTTTTACGATGCCGCTGGCAACGTGAACAAGATGGAGCCGATTGACATTGAACAGTATCAGGAACGTACCTATGACTCGTTAAATCGGATGGTGACCACCACTAACTCCTTGAATGCGACGACCACCTTTACCTATGAGGTCAACGGCACGCAACTCACGCTCACTGACGCCGAGGACAACACCACCAGCTGGAGCTACGACGGAATCGGACGCGTCGTCAAAGAAGCAAATGAGCTGGATTATGCTCAAACGTACGAGTACGGACCCGCTGGGAATCTCATTACCAAAATCGACCGGAATGGCCGTCTCACTGAGTATGAGTACGATGATCTCGGCCGAAACACCGTCGAGCGCTGGAAAAACGGGACGACGACCGTCAACGCGATTACCACGACTTACAGTGTCGAATCGAGCGTGCTGACAGCCGCCGATCTTGCCAGCGGCCTCGCCTACACGTACGATGGGCGTAACCGGCCGGTCACCGCCAGTAATGCCGGCACCTCAGGAGTTCCGACCGTGCTGCTAACGCTCACGCACAACCGGCTATCCCAACGCACTTCCGTGTCCGCGACCATTAACGGTGCAGGCGATTTCCGAAATGGTTACCTCTACGATGCCCTGGGCCGGATGGAACGGATCACACAAATTGGCCAAACCGGCGGAAGTGCCGTGGCCGACAAACGGGTGGACTTCGAATATGGCAGCCCCGGCTACAACACCGGCATCATCCGCTACGAATCCTCGAACACGGCCAATCTCGTCGCCTCGACGGAGTTGAGCTATGACGTCTTCCTGCGTCTCATCGGTCAAACTCATGCGAAGGGAAGCACGACGCTGTCGAGCTATTCGGTGACATATGACGCGAACCGCCGTATTGATTCCATGACCGTGCCTGACGGATTTGCTGAATACGCTTACGACGCCGCCGGCGAATTGCTCGATGCGGACTACGATTATCAAGCCAACGAGGGCTTCAGTTACGATCTGACCGGAAACCGCACAATGACCGGATACTCAACCGGTCCGAATAATCAGTTGTTGTCCGACGGGACGCACGTTTATGAATACGACAACGAAGGCAACCGCGTGAAGCGGACCACTACGGCGAGCGGTGACTATGTGAACTATGCTTGGGATCACCGCAATCGTCTCACGACCGTAACATTCCGAAGCAGCGGTGACGCGAAAACGAAAGAGATATTCTACGCCTACGACGTCAACAACCGCCGCATCCGGCGGCAGGTTGACGCAAACGGTGACGGAACGATCGACTCAGCTCAAGGAATCGCTTACGACGCTGGCTGGAAGCCCGGGCTGGAAGATATCGTACTGATCTTTAATGAGAGCGAGTCGATTGTGCACCGCTTCTTGAACGGGTCAGAGATCGACCAACCACTGGCAGACGAGCAGCAATCAGGGATCCAATGGTTGCTACCGGGGCAGTTGGGCACGATTATTGATGTCGTTCGTTACGCATCAGCCAATGATACGACAACGAATATCAATCATCTGGTCTACTCCAGCTATGGCGAGATCAAGGCCGAAACCAATTCCGGCTACACGCCATATTACACTTACACGGCTAGAGAATGGGATGAGGCGGCGGGGATCTATTATTACCGAGCGCGCTGGTATGATCCTGTGGTAGGGGTGTTCACTAGTGAAGATCCTGAGCGATTCATTAACGGAGATGTGAATCTTTATTCGTACGTGCGCAACTCGCCTGTAATTTTTTCAGACGGATCTGGATTGTGGCCAGGCTATGGCCAATATTGTGGGCCTCGCTCCCGATTCGGAGAAAAACCGGACGACGCATTGGATGCCGCCTGTAAAGAGCACGACGCGTGTGTTACTTGGGGCTGCGTCTTTACTCCTTGTTGTATCGCAGAGTGCGATGCTGCGCTCTGCGGATCGGCGATGGCGATGGATTGTAGCGTTTGGTATCCCGAGCCCGGAGAGCGCAGAGACAGCTGTGTAAGATGGAAGGCTGTGATTGCATTCTATTTCTGTAATCCTGGACTGGGTATGACGCCACTTACCATTCCCATAATATAATTTGAGAATCAGATAATGCACGAGGTGTATATGCGATATGGTGTTTGTCGTGGCACGAGTTGTTGGATTCTCTGGGGCGCTGGCGCCTTGGTTGCAATGCAGTTTTTCGTTCCTCGGAATCTGTATGTCATGGGTGATGACTCCCGGGTCCCTCCATACAATTGGGGGATCTGTAATGGGGCGGGTGATGGTCATGTGTTTGCCGCGTTACCTCTTCATGGGGTATTCGGTATATATGACGTCGATTTGACCACTGGTGCCGTGGATGCCTTGGTGAACCTCGAAGGCAAAGATGCAATTATTCCCGCGTTTGATACAAGTAATCAATTGTTAGCGTTCATAGTGGAGTCTCCGATGTCGAGGGTTCATGAGTGCCGTCTATTGAGCGTTAAAACTGGTGAAATGAGGTTGATGCACATCGGCGAGTACGTTGTGAATTCACTTGCCATCATTGGAAGTGATGATCTCTTGTTTGTTGGGTATCCGAAAGACGGGTTTCCCTCGGATATGGGGCTGTATTCGTACTCGGGCGGGCAGAGGCCAGATAGTCAGCCGGTGTCGATTCATGACAGCCGACATATTGAAGGGAAGGTGAAAGTAGTTGTAGATCAAAAGATGCTATTTTGGACGCGCGAAGAGGATGGGCGAAGTTCCATACTTCAATCGCCTCTAGAGACCAGGAAAAGTAGGGTTGTGGGTGACGGGTATCTTTATGACGTATCTAACGATGGAAAGGTCTTAAAGCCAGATGGAGGTCTAGGCCGCTGGTCACGTGTCGTGATGCTCGATTCCAGTGACGGTGCAGTTGTTGAAATTTGCGATGATCCTCAGTTATCGCACTTTTCTGCCTGCTTCGTCAATATTGCCGGTAATGAGGAAATCGCAGTCATGTCAACCGATGGGCACTATAACGTGTTCATTGATTGCTACGACCAGACAGGGGAGAGGAGCAGTTCTTTAGGGCCAGTAGTTTTGCTTCGAGATAGGCCGACATGGAGGCTGCAGAAAAAAGAATGATCGGCATTTCCATATGTCTGGTTTGGTGGATATGGGGCGCTCGCACGCGAGAAGCCCCCCCAAGTATAAGGAAGGTGGCATAACTGTTCGCGGCAGGTAGCCATACCGGAATCAATTCGGATTTGACCTTTTCTCTCAGCGATTACCTCTAGTGTCTGCCATAGCCGGTCGGCCGGATCGAGAGAGTCGTAAGTGCTTTTAGGGTATTCTGTGGGTGCTGACCACCGGAGCTCGCCGGAAAGATTTACCATCCATTCTCCCGCTCAATCCGACTGATCAGGCCCCGTAAATATTGCCGGGCACGAGCCCGCACATCTTTGCGGGAAAACCGCGAGCCAATCCGCTCGGCGGGAGCCTCCGGTTCCCGCGCCCACTGAATGATATCCTCAACCAGTACCATGCGTGTTGACCTGCAATCAAATAACTGAGCAATTGGCAATGAGAAGAAGGGGGTAGAATCCGGTCGTCAGATTTTTGAGAATGGCGACCATGAAGAAGGCACAGTTTACGGACTAGCAGATTGCTTTTGCGCTGAAGCAGGCCGAGACAGGAACTCCGATCGAGAAGGTCTGTCGCAAGATCGGTGTGAGCCAGCAGACGTTTTACCGCTGGAAGAAAAAGTTTGTGGGATTGGGCGTTGAAGAGTTGCGCCGGTTGAGGCAGCTCGAAGAGGAGAACATGCGATTGAAGTCTCTGGTCGCCGACCTGAGCCTCGATAAGCAGATTCTGCAGGGCATCCTAGCAAAAAAGGCTCTGAAGCCTGCCCGCGTTCGTGAATGTGTTGAAGGAGCGAGAGCATGCTACCGAATCAGCGAGCGTCGAGCTTGCAGGTTGGTGAGTCTGGCTCGTTCGAGTCATCATTACAGATCCACGAAGGATGCGCAGGCCGCTCTGAGAATGCGGGGCCAGGAAGTTGTCGCGGCCCTGGAGCGATTAGCCATGAATCGGGCGCTGCCCAAATCGATTCGCGTGGACAACGGACCGGAGTTTACGTCGAAGGTCCTGGATCAGTGGGCGTATGTCAATGGGGTGACGCTCGACTTCAGCAGGCCCGGAAAGCCTAAAGATAATGCCTTCATCGAGCCCTTCAATGGCAGCATCCGAGCGGAATGCCTGAACGAAAACTGGTTCTTATCTTTGGAAGATGCTCAGGAGAAGATAGTATCCTGGCGAGTGGACTACAACGAGCACCGCCCCCATAGCGTTCGGGGCAACCTGGTCCCCAAGGATTTCGCTTCATCTGGCCAGGCCAGCCTGGCCAGATGAAGGCCAGAAGTTTTCAAAATGGTTGGTACAGATTCCGGGAGCAGATCAGTGACCGACATGATTTGAATGTCCATATGATCTAGCAGGTTGCTGCAAAACTATTTTGACATCAAAAGCGGGGTCTGAGATTTCGTTTTCGTGATGCTTCTGTTCGACAGGTTGTCACTTGAACGCCGAAAATGGCGAATTCAGATTGCTTCAATTCGGCCGCTTCGACTTTTGCAGCAACCTGCTAGTACTACAGCTGTACTTCCCTAATCTGCGGGAATGTTCTACCTTCTGACGGGTCTGTCAGGAGGACACACATGGTATTGGTTGAGGATGTCGTTCAGTGGGCGCGGGAGCTGGAGGTTGCGGCCGAGCGGATCGGCTCGCGGTTTTCCCGCAAAGACGTGCGGGCTCGTGCCGGACAATATTTGCGGGGCCTGATCAGTCGGGTTGAACGCAAGAATGGATGGCAACTGGCGGAAGAACTTGGCGAGAGCGCTCCCACCAATATTCAGCACTTCGTAGCCCGCGCCGAGTGGAGTGCCGATGAAGTCCGTGATGATCTCCAGCAGTACGTGATCGAGCATCTGGGAGCCAGCAATGGAATTCTCATCGTCGATGAAACCGGCTTTCTCAAGAAGGGGATCAAATCGGTTGGTGTCAAACGCCAGTATTCGGGCACGGCGGGTCGAATCGAGAACTGTCAGATCCGCGTCTTCCTGGCCTACCGGAGTGATGCGGGGCACGCCCTGATCGCTCGCGCGTTGTAAGTTCCCCAAGAGTGGACTGAGGACATGGCTCGTCGCCATGAGGCCAAGGTGCCGGATTCGGTGGAGTTCGCGACGAAGCCACAACTGGCGCGTCAGATGCTTCAAAACGCTCTCGTGGCTGGCGTGCCGGCCCGCTGGGTCACAGTCGACGAAGTGTACGGTTCGGACTCGAAATTCCGGCATCTCTGCGAAGAACACGGACTCGGATACGTGGTCGCGATCTCCTCGGGAACACAGTTGTTCTGGAACGGGGTGCGCGCAAGAGTCAGCCAACATGCGAGCAGAATTCCTGCGGGAAAGTGGCGAACGCTCTCTTGCGGAGCCGGCGCCAAAGGCGAGCGACTGTACGAATGGGCGTGGCTTTCCTGGCCGCATGCGGAGAACGGCCGCTTCACTCGCGGGCTGCTGGTGCGTCGGTCTTTGAGCGACCCGGAGGATCTGGCTTACTACTACACCTTTAGCCCGAAACGGACTCCACTCTCGCGCCTGGTGGAGATTGCCGGAAGTCGCTGGGCAATTGAAGAATGCTTTGAGCAGAGCAAACAGGAAACGGGTTTGGACGAATACGAAGTCCGTTCGTGGCATGGCTGGTATCGGCACATCACGCTCTCGATGCTGGCTCACGCGACCCTGTCGGTGATCCGCTCCCGACAAGGCGGTGAACCTCTCAAAAAAGCGACCAGTCCCTGATTCCGCTGACGGTTCCCGAAGTCCGCCGACTGCTGGTGGAGATTGCCTTCAAGCAGGCCGCCCCTGCCGATCGTGCGATCATCTGGTCAATCTGGCGGCGACATCATCAACGCGTGGCACAACAGTGTCACTATCGAAAGCGGGACCACGCCCCTCCTGATCGATAAAGTGCAACTGTAGTACTAGGGTAAACAATGAGGTTAACGAAATTACTGGGATCGCGACGAGCGTGGGGGCAGAGTGGCCGAGCCCATGTTATGATCGTAATGGAAATATGAGCATAATTCCGGGTGCCAGTGCATCCGGCCTCGATTGGGCTCAATTTACTTCTGTCGAGTGGAAGGCGTTTACATCGGACGAATGGGGAGGATTTGAAGCGATTGAGGCCTCTACTGCCGGATATGACGCTTGGAATCGGCTGGTCAAGGCCGTCGATGGCGGCATAACGATAAAGTACTCCTATGATGGGCTGGGCAGGCTGGTGCTCCGTTCGGTCGATGAGGGCGGTTTTCAGTCCGTTCGTCATGTCTATTTCACTCAATCGACGACTTGGCAAGTGCTCGAAGAGCGCCGTGAAGAATCGAGCCCTCCTCAGCTGCAGTATATTTGGGGGCTTCGGTATATTGACGAGTTGATCACGCGCGAGCGAATTGGTGTGGCGAGTAGGGAAAGGCAGTATGCAATTCAAGATGCTAGCTGGAACGTTGTGGCGGTTGTTGGCGTCGATGGTCAGACGCTAGAGAGGATGGTCTATTCCGGTTATGGGATACCGCGGTGGTTATCGCCAGGATATATCGAGTTATCGTACAGCGAGATTGATTGGCTAATGTTGTACCGGGCGCGGGATTTTGAATATGCGATCGGGGTGTATAGTGGTCGTTATCGGGGGTATTCTCCCCGGTTCGAAAGATGGCTGCAGCGTGATGCTCTCGGTTATGTTGATGGCATGAATTTGTATGCGGCAACATTCGTGCCTAATAATGTTGATCCCTCGGGTGGCAAGTGTATAGTGTCCACGCATTGCTATCAAGTAGTGCCGGGGGGTATCACTGTGGAGTAACTGTTGAAGCCGACGTTGACATGGATGGCGATGGTATCCTCGATGATTATGTATGGGTAGATGGTGGTCCAACGGAAGATCCTGTGTATCCTTTGAATGATCCGGATATCGTGGTGACGATAACGCCTATTGGTACGGGGCCGGGGCGAAGAGGTGTGGGGCCTATAAAGGACTGGAGCAGTAGCTCGGGGGTTGAGTATCCGGATAACGTGTGCGAATGTATTGAGGACTATACGGACACTGTCAATAAAAGTGCTTACGAGTATAGTACGTTGGGGACGAATAGCAATTGGACATATGGGTGCTTCAGTATGGAGTGTGGTTTCAATTCAGATCGTTCCCAGACGGGTCGTACGCCAGGCTACAACGCTCAATGTGAAGTTGGGACGAAGTGGGTTAGTATGTATTCCGCTTCTTCAAACTGCACTGTTCAGGTTGAGGTACCGGTATACGGTCGATGTCCTTGTCCCTAATGTGTGACGCAAAGTCTCGTAGTGTTGGGGGGAAGTCGTGTATTATTACGATATGTGTTACTTGATAGCTCAAGTCGTGTATTTGATTATCTCTGTTCCGTTGGTGGTCTATTGCCGTTCTGGCCACGACAGTTGGCGGTGGTTTGCGTTGCCCGTCGCGTTGAATGTCGTTTTTCTAGCCTTTTTTGGGTCATCGCTGCTGGAGTGGGACGTCGGGTTTGCTTTAGAACCAGTTTCATAACCGTTTGAGGATAGTGAACAGGCAGGCGAGTTGCCAGAAGCCTTCAAAGAGGTGAGCGTGGTATTCCCAGCGGATGTTGAGCCTGCGGTAATTGCTCAACCAGGCAAATGTCCGTTCGATTCGGTAGCGGAGATCGTAGTAGCGTTGGTCACGGGAGTTGAGTCGGCGGGCGTGCTGCTCATTTCTCCTTCGCCGGTAGGTAGCAATGAGGCGAGGTCCGTAGAGCCAGACCCGACGCCGCAGACGCCTGGAGTCGGCGGCCGTGTCGTAGATGAACCGCCGGGCTCGCATCACCCAGCGGAGCGAGCCTCGGAGCAATGGTTCGATCAGATTGACATCATGCGGAGAAGCACTGTGGACCTGCAGGCCCAGAGGCAGACCATGAGCATCGGTGAGCAGCATGACCTTCGAGCCTTTGCCGCTCTTGGTTTTGCCAACCTTCAGGCCCCTTTTTTGGCAGGACAAAACGTGGCGTCGCCCAAGAGCGTTGTCGTATCCAGCCCGTCGATCTGCCGGCACAACTCCAGAATCGATGTCCACGCCAGTAGAAAGGCGCCGGATTCGGTCCAGTGTTTGAACCGTCGCCAGCAGGTTGTGTAAGAAGGATAATGGGATGGTAAATCTTTCCAGCGGGCTCCGGTGGTTAACACCCACAGAATCCCTTCAAAGCACTGGCGGTTGTTGCGTTCTGGCCGGCCTCCTTTGGCGGAAACAGGCTGATTGGGGAAGAAATTTTCAATGAGAAACCAGCAGTCATCGCTGAGAAACGTGGTCGAATCCGTCCTGGATCCTGCCTGGAGACAGGATCGTGGTAACATGTGCAAAACTCCTTTCTGCTGGAGCGAGATGCACATGGCGTGCCCGTTCGATGTTCACTGAGAACGGGTTGTGAAACTGGTTCTAGTTATATTCGCTATGTTTTATGGTCCATGGATAAGTTTGTTGGTGAATATGGTTGTCTTGGCGATTCAATGGTCAAGAGTTCAAAATGTGTATATTTTTACGTCTCTCATGCTTGCGAATTTCGGATTGAGTGCGTGTGCACTATGGATATCTGTTTCCCATGATATGGTCCATTGAGGGAAACTATGGTGATTGCGGAGGAGAACTCGATACCTGCGACTAGGTCGCTGGATATATCTATGGAACCACGCTGGGATAGTGCGAGGGTGCGAGTTCGCTGCTGAAACGGAAGGAGGTTTATCCGGACTCGGTCAACGGCGAGGACGTGGTGAAGTGTGGCGACCTCCGTCTGCAACAAGTGACGAGCATGGTGGGCTAGTAAGGCACCGTTCACAATTACGAGTTCGACAAAGCGGGCCGGAATGTACAGGAACGGGTGTTTGACCACTTGAATCTCTAAAGACGTGTCTGTAACTCACTAGTGCGAAATGGGCAATCTGGTTAGACTGGTTGCGTCTCATTACTAGAAGGAGTTGCCGATGAGCCTGTCGCTGGTGGTTCGTACGATTCCCATGCCTTCGCGGAAGGATGTGCTTGCTCTTTATCAACAGGGGTTGACTACCTCTGAGGTTACAACGCGGCTGCAGAACTCCCAGGCCTGGGCTCGGCGTGTTCATCAGGAGTTCCGCGAGCAGGGAAAAACACGCAATGCCACGACGTGGCAACGATCGACGAAATGGGCGCCGTGGGCGGAAAAACTGAGCGGCCGTCAACAAGCAGCCGGATATCACGCTCGGGGATTTGGAAGCCAAACGAGAGACCGGTCTGCGAGGTCGATCGCTGCGGGGCACCCGGCTGATCGCTAGAGTTCCCACGCACGACCACTGGAAGACAACTACGTTTGTCGCTGGTTTGAGAGCGGAGGGCTGGGTGGCACCTACGGTGATCGATGGAGCGATCAACTGCGATCTGTTCGTGGCTCATGTAGAACAGCAGCTTTGCCCCGCCTTACGCCCCGGCGACACCGTCGTTCTGGACGATCTCTCCAGTCACAATCGAGCCGAAGCCCGGGAGAAGATTGAGAACGCGGGAGCCGAGATGCTGTTCCTGCGGCCCTACTCGCCGGATCTCAATCCGATCGAGCAAGCGTTTGCGAAACTCAAAGCGCTGCTTCGACGCAGCGGTCGCCGCACCATGGAGAGCCTGTGGAACTACTGCGGCAAGGTACTCGACGAGTTCACGCAAGACGACATCGACTACATTCGCCACAGCGGCTGTCGCTGCGCGTAAGTGCAATCTGCTCTGGCATCTTCGCTCATCAATCGAAGCCCAGCCAAATGTCGGGTCGTGATGTCACCTGCAAATCTCGTTCGTAAATTGGCCGATCGACTTCAGTGATTTTGCTGATCTGTCTTTCGTTGCCTCAGCAGGTTTGCAGCTCGCTGCGCGAATTTTTCCCGGTTGTGGGGAATTTGCCGAGGACTACTGTTCTTTTGAATGGATGTGCTTGTGCGAAACGTTTGGATTTGCATGACCTCGCCTGACTTGCCGATACATTCGAGCAGGAAACATTGCAGCACAGGACGCATGCAGATGGAGGCTCTGAGCATGAAGTATTCCCTCATTGCGATCATATTGATTTCGTTACACGGGAGCAGTATGGCAATTGCTGGTCCATTCTGGTGGAAAAGCGATTGTGACTCGTACCAGTCCCCAGCTCGCTGCAAACGTCGCTGCAAAGAGTGTTGTGAAGCACCGAAGCCCGTATTCGGCTATCAGTTTGGGGCTCGACTCGAGGACAACCCTCTTGGCGAGCTGCAGAGCGAACGGGATGAAGTTCGGGAAGAAATTGATGGTCTGCAGTCGCAGGTCGAAGAACTCGCAGCGAAACTGGAAGATCTGACACGAATTCTTGTGGAATCGAAGTTGGGAGTTCCGGCTCCGTCACCAGCGGGCGATCCCGCCCTGAACGACTAACCGCGTCTTCCGTTGGAGGGGGCGGAGTTCGATTCACTTCCCAGTGCTCGTGTTTTCCCATGGAAAAGGGATTAAGAGTCATGAAGACACTCGTTATCGGTGCCGCCGTCATCTTCTCGGCAACCACGTGCTTTGCTCAGCATTTTGGCAACAGCTGCGTGCCACAGTCTCCCTGGTGTCCGGACACAGCGGTAGAACAGTCAGCTCCTGACGAGCAGACCTTTATGGCTCCACTTCCACAGGGCGAGACGTCGGGCGTCTCCCGTTCGTTCGGCATTCGGGGATTTGCGATCCGAATTCCCGAGTCCACGGTCCGGTTCCCGACCATACAGTTTCCGAGCCTGGTCCGGTACCGCCGCGGTCCGGAGATGCTGACCGAGAATACGACGATCCCGGCTTTCGATGGTCCGAATGCCCGGTTGCAGTTTGCTCCCGACATTCCTCCAGCGGATCTTCAGAGCACTCCCGACGATGAACCGGGACGCTGCTGCGTTTCCAGCGCTGACCAGAAAAAGATCGAACAGCTTTCTCAGGAAATCGCACGGCTGCAGATCCTTCTGACTCAGCTTGCAGAAGTCCAGAGCGAGAGAGCCACAGGCAGCCCGCACAAGGAATATGGCGGGCAGGGATTAACGACTCCAGGGAATCTGGCATCGCCAACGAATAATCTCAGCGGTGCCGGTGGGAATTGGCGGACGAATGCAACTTCGGCGGTCCCGGAACAGGATGTGGCTCAGCAACAACTGAAACGAGCTCAGGAAGAATTTCGGAAGAAGTGCCAGGAAGCTGCGGAACTTGACCGCCAGGTCAAAGCAATGGAAGAGCTCTGTCAGCGCCTCGCCGAAGAACAGGAGACGCGGCTATTCCTTGAGCGTCGGGAGAAACTCTTGCGGCAACTTGAGCAGCAGTCTCCTTCAACATCACAGCAGCGTAACCCCGTGCATTTTGCGTCGCACCTTGAACCGCGGCCTGAGGTCGTTAGTCCGCCTGTGAATCCCTCTGATAGGGAAGAGCCCACTCATCCCGCCTTCAGGAGTTTTGAGCAGGGGCTCGATTGGTAGTCAACTATCCCGCGGATTCCGACGAGGTGTCGACTGGTTCCGAGATTGCTTCCGTCGAATCCGAACGGGCGGACCCTGGCTTGGCCGGCGACACTTCCGCTTGGAGTTCTCGTGTCATTTTTCCGAGCCGCGCAAGTTTTGACAGCGTGGATCGTTTCTCCTCGATCAATTGCTCTGTTGCAGGAGATGGAGACTCCAAGTTCCGAAGCTGCAGGGTCCTGAGTTCTTCGCGGACCAAAAACTTGTCGACCGACTCCAGTTGTCGCGCCAGGGCGTTGCGGCGAGCCAGTTTTCGCTTCAGCTCGGCTTTCCGAGGATCTTGATCGGGCAGCCGGGCCAGATAGGTCTGGAACGCCGTGAGGCTTGCCATCTCGTCCTCCGCGCTCTGCAGAGCTGCCCCTCCCCGCAAAATCCGGACAAAGGGGAGCAGTCGAACACGGAGTTCTTCAGCTCTGGTGACGGCTTGTGTGAGATTCTCCCGGACGGCACGACGCTGCTCTCGCAGTTCCTCACTCCAGGTCGCCCTGCGTTCGGTGGCCTGCAGATAAGTTTGATTGGTTTCGATGCGGTCGAGCAACTCGACGAGCTGGTCGAAAAGGGCCTCAGTCTCCGTTGAAATTGCAGACGCTGCAGTCGCCTTTGCGCGGATGACTTCATCTTTAAGCTGATCGGTAGCAGTCTCAGCGACGGTTTCTGGTGCCTCTGTCTGATGACTGCTGCTTAGCGTGGCGGTGGACCCCAGTTTTTCCTTGAGCTGAACTAGTAAGCCGTCGATTCGTGCGAGTCGTTCATCGATGGCTGCGGAGCGTACATTATGAGCTTCCGTCGCGGGAGCCACGCTGGCGACCTGGGTGATCGGCGTTTCGAATGCTGTGAAGGACATATCACCGGGAAGGACGGGTGCCGGTCCCGCGCCCGGCCCATCAAAGGGGCTGTCCTGGCCGCTCGCACTCTGCAATGAGCCGACCAGACAGATGACGAGGGAAAGCCGTGTAAGAATAGCTGTTCGCATGGAGACGATCTTTCTATCGGTGAGTCGGAGTTAAGTCGCACCTAGGCGAGAAATCCGCTGAGATCCATACTGGCGATGACATTGTCGATGCGATTGACGTAGGACAAGGGACCGTCGCCGGCAAACAGAAGGCCGATCGGTCGTTTGGTCCGTTCTTCTACCACGAGGGCGCCGCTGTCACCGCCCGTCGAGAAGACACTTGATCGACGATTCTGGTCATTCAGCCCCGCGATCCGGATCTGGTCACTTTTAAGGCCGCGGCCTCGGATGTCGATAAGGACCCCGAGACCATCAACGACACCTCGAGTCAGGCCGGTCGTGATGCCGTACTTGAGAACCCGGACGGAGCCTGCGGCACACATCGCAGCCAGCTCGTTTCTGCCGATCGGATTGGGATCGATCGAAAAGCCAACGTTGGGGCCGGCAACATTGGGGGACGTAATGTAGGCAATGGCACAGTCCACGCGCCGTTCCGCAAAGACTGACCAAGTGAAGAGTCGTGCGACCACCTCGCGCGTCCGTTGATCGAACACAGGCGATTGAGGGGCGGGATCAGAGGTATTGGCGATGACATGTCGATTGCTGAGCAAAAACTGAAACGCGCTCCCATTCGCGTCGACACTGTTCCGCCGTGTGACGATCGCTCCGAACGTACCTTTCTCCCCATTGCCATCGGTGATGGCTTCACCAGGCTGCAAAGCCTGTTCGACGATCCGCCCCGTGGCTTCGTAGGAGACCTTGATCCCATTGGCCGCACGCACAGGCAGATTGATCCCCGTTCCCATGCCGGGAATCGGCTCTTTCGGGATTTCCTGAAGGCAGACACGAACTCCGAGTTCGTCTGTCGGATTCCCTTCCTCATCGAGCAAATAGTCCACATAGGCTGAAATCACATTCAGACCACCATAAGGTTTATTGGGAGTCTCGGAATCAGCCAAGGTCTCAGCCGATGAGGCATCAATCTTGAGGCGTTGCCGGATGTCCGTAACGGCTGCGAGATAAGGCAACGATTCGGGGAGGACCGCAAATCGTCCATGCTCGGCAATATCATCGAGGATGCGCTCGGCCAGACTCTTCTTGGGTGCTGGAGGAGCTTTGGTGGCGATGGTGGTCTTCTTCGCAGTTCGCTTCTTGGGAGACATAGGCTTCTCGCAACATAGAACAGAAACACCGGTCGGTAGGTCATGAGCTGTTATGGGGCAGTGGTGTACTCTTGTCAAGAAAAATTAGTCAGTCTGCGCGGAATAGCGGATGTCCGAAAGTTCGTCGCTCATTTTCGTGCCTGTCGCAAGATGTTGTTCAGTAGTATTCATTTGCGGAGATCAGGGGATTCTTGTATCGTGGCTGGTTCTCAGGGCAGTGAACTCTTGGCAATGAAGCCGATCTTCCCAGTCTCTCGTCTGATGAGCAGCCCATGTCATCGATCGTGCCTGAGTCCGAGGTATTTGCCGCCGAACTCGAGGAAGTGCAACGCCGTAGAGAAAAAGTCGCCGTGGAGAACGGCTCTGAGGAATCTCAGGAGGCGTCGGCAGAGTCCGCTGATCTGCGGAACAATCTGATCGGCCTGGCCCTCTCCGGGGGCGGAATCCGGTCAGCCGCGTTCAATCTGGGACTGATCCAGGCCTTTCATAGAACCGGGCTGCTGCGAGTGATCGACTATGTTTCGTCGGTGTCCGGCGGAAGTTATGTCAATGCGGCTCTCGCGCAGTCGATCTCCCGAAAGCGAGAGTTTGGCGAAGCTCCGGAACTGTTCGACTTTTATGTCGAAGATAATGGGCGGTCGTCTCCGGCGGTAACGCGTCTGACGAAGCAGGGAAACTATCTGTTTCGGCTTGATCTGGTGGCCAACCGCTATGTGATTGGACTGCTTCTGAACCTCATACCCCGGATCAGCCTGCTAGTGGCTGTGTGTGCTTTCATCGCCTTCGTCTGGCGCAGCCTGGATTACCATCAGGTCCGTGATCATTTCGAAGCGTGGAACCTGGCCGGGGATGTCTATCCGGCATTGGCGCCCTCGCTTGTGTTCGGTGGTCTCTGGTTCGCGCTCTGCATTCTGGCACTGGCGTTCCAAAGCAGTCCCTTGAAGAAGCTCTCGCACTATGTGTTCTGGGGCTCATTTGCCTGTCTGGTTATCGGTGTGGCGACGCTGATTGTGAGCGGGGATATCAGCCTGTCCGAACCCTATGATCCCGCCCGCACCGCCGGTGAGACCCGCATTTTCTGGCAGTCTTATCTGCAGTGGCCTTTGCTCGGAATGGTGCTGATCGGACTGATCCCGATCCTTGTGCCAACGAAATTGTTTCGCAGCGGAGTCCATCCCCGCAATTCGGTCGAGTCGTGGGTGTTTTACTACACGTCGTTTGCACTGTTCTTGGGTGTTCCCCTGCTGCTGGTCGCGGCATTTGCCAGTGAGAACATCTCGGGTTTCGCCACCTACCGGGGGCCCGATTTTGTCTATGGCGATTTCAAAGAGCTTGACGCGTTAGGCGAGCTAATCGACTCGTTCTCGGAGGAGCGCGCCAAGGCCGTTGAGACGCCGGTAGTGGAGATCCTGGCCGGGCTGGATCAGGCAACAGTGGCTCGCCGAAGGTGGCTAGAGACGACGGACGACAAAGTTGTGCAAGTAGATTTCTCGCCGGATGCAATCGCTTCCGGCGGAGCGAGCAGACAGGAGAATACCGGTGAGGTCAAGGAGAACGAACAGCCTCAATCGCTTTTCGCATCCTCAATCGAGGATTCGCAGCTCCTGGATTTGATGGGGCTGACCTGCAAAGACTATCCCGCTCTTAAGACGCGATACGATGCACTGCTGGATGCCGAAGGCGGGCTGAGGCTAGAGGACGCGATACCCCTCGCTTCCGATCTTGGCGATGCCTGCTCTCACCAGTTGTTTGTCAACGAACCTGCGAGAATTTACCAGGCTGGGACGGGGGCGGAGGAGCCCCTCACCGACTGGATGATGTGGCGCTACGTTCGGTTCCTTAATCGGTTGAAGCACGCGATCGGCGCTCCACTGCAGCTGTCCAATAACTACAGCCAGTTCGTGGCCAGTAGTGCGATTCAGCGGAAGTTACACAACGAGACGGCTCGGTGCCTGAACGAGGTTCTGGATGACAAGCAACTCTTCACCCTCACGCTTGTCGATCCCGGAACTCATCACGGGACATCCCCACAAAACCCAAGGCTGGCGCATCTGCTGGAACTGGTGGCATCCGATGAGGACGGAGAGGTGAATCAGAGTCAGTATCACGATGCGGAGTTAAACCGGCTGCTGTTTGAAGAGTTCTATCCGGCTGTGTTTCGTCCCCGCAGCGAGATTCGGCGAGCAGTGCTGATCGAACATGATCAGCGACATCGCCTGATCTGGAGTGTCGGGGCGCTTCTCGCTTTCCTGCTGTCGAGTGCGTTGATCAGCCCGAACAACACTTCCCTGCATGATTATTATCGTGATCGACTCTGTAGAGCTTATCTGGACGCCGACAGTGAAGATGCGCACTCAAATCCTCCGCTGACTTCCTGTCAGCCCCATATTTGCGGGGGACCATATCCGCTGTTTCACGGGGCGGTCAGCGTGCCCTCAAGTTGGATGCGACACCCGGATCATCTCGCTCCGGACTTCCACCATTTTCTGTTGTCACCCCTCTTTTTTGGCTCCCGTGATCTTGGATACCAAAGAACCGATGAACTGGGAGCCAGCACGCTGACGGTCGGCGATACCATGGCGATTTCCGCCGCGGCGATCTCGCCGAACTATTTTGTGCATCATTTCATCATGCTGATGATGGAATTGCTCAATTTCCGCACCGGGAAGTGGATTCCGTCGCCCCAGCGTGCTGACAGCATCAAGCGGGATCCCCGCCTGATCGAACTTCTCTGGGAAGGACTGGCGAACCGGAACAACGAGAAGTATGTGCTCGTCACGGACGGTGGGCATATTGAGAATCTGGGATTGGAGGCACTGATCGAACGCCGGTGCAGGGTGATCTTTGTGTCGGATGCCGGCCAGGATCCCTACTACTGTTTTGATGACTTCAGCAAGCTGGTGAAGCGGCTCAGAATTGAGCAGGGTATCGAGATTCTGGAAATGGACTCCGCCGGTGAGTCGATCTTTGATGACGGCTACCGGCCGCTGCAGACACGGGGCAAGTTTCCGGTCCGGGATCTGCCTGGCCGGGAGAAACTGGAAGAACTTGGCTGGTCCTGGTTGTCCCTAGAGCAGATGCAGGATACATCAATGCCACAGGGAGTTCCTCCTGAGGGCCAGAAGCCGGACGCGGTTGACCACCCTGAGAATCCCCGTCACTTCTTTTTTGCACGGATTCGCTATCCGGAACCGGACACCACATCCGACGACCTCGGGAGCTCCGCTGTTCCAGGAGGCAGGGAAGCACTCCTGGTCTATTTCAAACCCTGCCTGACGGGGGACGAGGATCTCACCATCCGTGAGTTTGCGTTGAGAAACTATCTGTTTCCTCACGATCCACTTTCCGACCAGGCCTTTAGCTTCGCTCAGTTCGATGCGTATCGACAACTCGGACTGCACACGGCAATCGATCTGGTCCGGGGACGGACAAGTGGGGCGAGAGGTGATCTGGATTCCTTCTGGACGAGTGACCGTTATTTCAATGCGGATACTCTGGCTGAGGAACTGACTGACGGAAAGTGGAACAGCGGGACAGCCACAACGAAAGAGTCGTCAGGAGAACCGATTAACGTCAAAGAGATCCGTGAGAAGGTTTCAGCAGTGATTGCTGATCTCCAGCGCGCCGATGACGAGCAAACGACCGGGGAGGACATCCAGTCACGCCAGGAAGAACTGGAGCGAATGCTCGGTGACTCGTATGTGGCGGCCGATCTGATCATCGCTGCGCTATCGCAAGCCGACGCTGACGTCGCCAGCCTGAATAGCCTGAGAGAGTTGCACGTGTACTGGGACCGAAGATGCGTTGATCGGCTCCTTGATCTGCTTGACACATGGATTCCGCAGGAGCCCCGTAAGCGGATCGGAGACGGAGAACTGGCAAAATCTTGCGAATGCTTTTTGCTGCTGCACGATGTCCTATTTCACAATGAGATCCAAATCAATCGTGAGCAGGTTGGGCGCTTGTTTCGCCTCGTCCAACGCCTATTGGCGACCCCGACGGCGAAGCGGCGTTATCAGGAACCGCTGAGTGCATTGCTGGAGTTTGTCGGCGGAGCGGCAAATCTGACATCCGAAATGAAGAGGGAACATGAGGGGATCCTCCAAGTACTGCGGGGCACGAAGCGGTGGAACCGAGCGGCTTCAACCTAACCTGAATTTGAAATTGATCGGAACAAATAGATCCGATTGTGTAGGCAATCCGACTCGAAGTCATGTCACCCTTTGATACACTCAACATGGGAATGAGACCATGCCCCGAAAGTCTAAGCGCAGCACAAAGGCCAGTCCGAAAACGACACGACCGGAGGCGATCGATCGAAGACCTCCACAATCGGAAATTCAAACAGGATTGATGGGGCGGACGTTTGATGCCGTTCCCGATCGAATTGATATTCGGGACTGGGTGTATCGCCCCGGATTGCACTCCCTTCCTGACGTCGTCATCAACTGCGATCGCGTTCCTTTCGTTCTTGATCAGGGGGTGGAAGGAGCCTGTACTGGTTTCGCGCTGGCTGCGGTGATCAATTTCCATTTGAGACAACGAAATCTCAGTCGTTCGGTGAGCCCGCGAATGCTTTACGAGCTCGCGCGTCGCTACGATGAGTGGCCGGGAGAGCAGTATGAGGGATCCTCAGCCAGAGGCGCCGTCAAGGGCTGGATCGCTCACGGCGTCTGCCGGGAAGAAGAATGGCCCTATTCGCAGCCCGGCATCCAGCACTTCAATTCGACGATCGCTGAGCAGGCCTTACTGACGCCGGGAGGAGCGTACTATCGCGTTTCTCATCGTGAAGTTCGCGATATGCATGCCGCGTTGGCCGAAAGTGGGATTCTCTACATGACCTTGATGGTCCACGAGGGCTGGCAGCAACCTGGACCGCATTCGCAGGAGTTCGTGTACGTTGACAATGGGAATTTGCGTCGTCTGGACCTCCCCGTCATTGCGAGGAAGGGGAGAGCCCTCGGTGGTCACGCCGTCGCGATTGTGGGCTATACGCCCGAAGGATTCGTAATCCAGAACTCTTGGGGGACCGACTGGGGGAATGGCGGCTTCGCGCTGCTTCCCTATGAGGACTACATGCTCCACGCAACGGATGTGTGGGTGGCGCAGCTTGGGGTTCCAGTTCGACTCAATCTCTGGGAACGGGCCGGAAACACAGACGAAGTTGCCGGGATCCATCGTGCAGCACCGGCTGTTCCGCTACAGGCAATCCGTCCGTTTGTGATCAACCTCGGAAACAATGGAGAGTTGTCGGAAACAGGTCAATACTGGACGACGCCTCAAGACATCGAACGGCTGATTACCGAGGAGATACCGCAACGATCAGCCGGGTGGAAAAAGATCAGAATTCTCCTCTACCTGCACGGGGGATTGAACAGCGCCGATTATAGCGCCCGTCGGATTATCTCCTATCGGAATCGAATGCTTGCCAACGAGATCTATCCAGTCAACATTATGTGGGAAACCGGGTTTGAAGAGACTCTGAAAGCGATGTTCAATGACCTGTTCGTCGACGTCGATGAGCGCGCTGGTGGGCCTGCCGAATGGCTCAGACGCTTTCGTGAAGGGCTAATTGAGGCGAAGGACCGCTCGATCGAATTGACTGCGGCGCTGCCTGGGACCGCTCTTTGGAACGAGATGAAGGAGAACGCGAGGCTGGCGTCCAATCACCCTGACGGGCGAGGGGGCATGCAGATCCTCGCGAGCCGCGTGAAACAGGCTTTGAGCCAGCTTGACGCTGCCTATCGCAAAAAGTTCGAGCTGCACGTCATCGGGCACAGTGCGGGAGCCATCTTCGCTGCCCATGCATTACCGCGGATCCTTGAATCCGAGCTTCCACTGAAGACAGTGCAGTTTTTCGCACCTGCCATCCGGGTCGATTTGTTCAAGCAACTGGTTCTGCCCTACGTGGAGTTGGGCCAATGTCCCCTCCCGACGCTCTATCTTCTCAGCGACAGCGGTGAGCGAGACGATACCGTAGGCCCCTATGGGAAATCGCTACTTTTTCTCGTGAGCAATGCGTTCGAACGTCGTCGCGAAACTCCCCTGCTGGGCATGGAACGATTTGTCAGCAGTAAAGGTCAGACGGGCGATGAGTACACTGATGCTGAGCTGAATAGCCTGTTCCAGAAAGAGTCGAAAGGACTTTCCAGTCTTGTGATCGCTGGTGCAAGGGTTGCGAGCAAATCCGCAGAGCGGTCCCAAAGCAATTCACATGGAGGCTTCGATGATGATCCTGTCACTTTGAATTCTGCTCTGCGACGTATTGTCGGAGGAGAACTGCAAAGCGAATTCACGGTTCGAGACCTTCAGTTTTAACATCTGATATAATGGCTTGCAATCGGGCCGAGCACTATTTGTCGCAATGAGTGGCGTTGGCTCTCTTCGCCGCATTTAGCGGCACATGGACTAATTGGGTTTCGATGCCTTACCGAAAATATCATGTCCATTCGCGTGCATTTCTTGATATATTTTCAGCGTCGCGCAGATTCGTAATAGTCGACGTTTGTTATCTCGATAAGGTCCGCGACTCTGGTAGGACGACTCTGCCTGTTGTCAGGACGAATACCGAGTTCTGATAGCCGGAAAACGTGTTCGAATTCATCCATGATCTTATTGCTGGGCGTGGGGTATCTCTCGGGCCTTCCTCGCCGAGATCGTGCAGGTATATACGTGGTACCTGAACTGTGTATTTTATAACCAGCTTGAAGCGATGAGGGTTTATTGTTAGAAATCTTTAAAGATTCTCGACCGAATTCTATTCATGCATTCTTTGGCGATAGTTTCACTTGTGTTGTCTGATGTGTAGGTTGTCCAGTGGCGATATGACTGATGACGAACTCCGATCTGCTCCTCGCATGAGATGATGACTGTCTCGTTGTCTTTCCCACCGCTAAAGTAGTGTGAGTCGATCTGTGCTTTTATTAGGAGCCTGCACCGACGGACTTGACCTTCGGGCGCCTGTAATCGGATGTATTCTGTTACACCTGCGGCCGACGAATCAGTGTAGGTGAAAAGTGAAGGGTTTATGGTTAAGTTGCTTTCGTTGCTAATCTCTGCAAGGACATCCGCCCAGACCTTTTCGATGTTTATCTTGCCGTTTCGTAAGTATTCAGGCTTGGTTGATGAATTAAATATTACGAGTGAAGACGTTTTCTGAGCGCGTGTATCTGGATGGCCGTCTAAGTCTGGACAAAAAGTATTGATCGGAATTTCGGTTGCAAAAATCTTGACGAGATGACTGCTTACCAGACTCTTTGCCGACCGAAGGGTGGATTCCGAAGGTGTCAACATGCTCAGGGTGAGTGCAATGTCACCAACATTATCAACGTGTGCTGAGGCGCTTTCAATGCATTCAGCGAGGTATCTAACGCTTGTGTCTTGACTCGTTCGTGCGTCTGAAATGATCGCCTTCGCTAAGTCCTCGATCAGCCCCATCTTCATGGGTGAATACATGATACTATCTGGTGGTATTGGAATGGTGGTTATCTGGTGCTTGATGAGTACTGCTGTCAACATTGGAGATAGAATGGTACTCGGAGGAGGCGTAAAGCTCTGCGGCTTTGTAATTTCGATCCAAGCAATATCGAATTCGCCGATTTGAAGGCCACATGCGAAAGTGTCTTCTAGGTCTATCTGCAATGCCACTATTTTATAGGGTGATCCTTTGGGGTGGATGTCTATTTCCCACCAAGTCTTGTCGCCAGTCGCTTCCAACTTTTGGAGGAACGCGGGCACTGTGGGATATGGGGCGTCGGCTAGGATATCCGAAATAGATTGCCAAAGGCGGTTTGTAGGAGTGGAGGGGGTATTGGTCCTTAGTGCGGTCAGAGTAGGGGGAGCGATTGTTGTTGTTTGTAGTCGGCAAAGTGTGATGTCATCATCCAGAAGTGCGCCAATTGTGTCTGATATGGGTAGGAGCGCCGCTGTGTTTATCTTTGAAGGAATTGGATCAGGATCGAGAGAGTGTTTCGTGATAATGTAGCATGGATGTTCGGCTGTTGCAGGGGTATTCATCGCTACGGTTGTCAGAAAGGCCAGTATTAAGGTGCTGCAGAGTTGCATGGCGTATCCTTAAGATGTGGTTCGAGTTAAGTAGATTGTCGGGGCTAACGCTATCGGGCTGACGAGGAGAGAAAGTTTGGAAGTGAACGTGATTTGTTCTTCGAAGCTCCTTCCCGGGGGGAGTTCCAATGCGTCTCCGAAGTCGTACGATTGGATAAAGCAGCATTGTGCAAGTAATAAAAGCACAAAAGAGACATAAGCGAGTGTGAATATTTGGGCGGCGAGTTGTTGGTTCCGATTGAGGGGACGCTTTGCGCTCTTAGTCCCTTGCTCGGGAAACCAAAAGGCACTGAAGGAGGACAGGGGAGGCAGCCAAATTGTTGCCACCGTATAGAGATTCTCCATCACTTGGTGGGACCCGATAGAGGCCCGGACCAACGATGCAAGAATGATGAAAATGAAAGTAAGTACCGCAAATCCAATCCAGTATAGGAATATGCGAAAACGTAGGGCGTCGATCGTCATTATCCTAATGGCTCCAGGTAAAACCGTGAGACTAGTGGACGATGTCGGCGAGTAGCCGGCCATGGGTACTCCCGTTTGACATCTGGATAAAAGATGGTATCACATGGGGGATTGTTTGTGAATGTACTGGTGTGAGGTGCTTCGGGAGGGGGAGCTACAAAAAGCGTATGTGTCATTATGTGAAGAGTGTGGCTTTAGAATAACGTACCCTTGCACGATTGCTGCCGTGGTTCGCCGGGAAGCGCTGCTTGGCCTGCAGATTATTGACCTTCTGCAGAATGCGGAACTGCTGGAAAACAGGGAGACATTCTTCGCAGCGCCGTTCGCCCTGCTCAAGATCACAGCGGCCGATCAGTTGCTTCTGAGATTTCAGGGGTCGCTGGAAAAAGATGAGTTCCCGCAGCTCTTCCCAGTCCGCTTCAGTCAAATCCAAGTTACCCTGCTGGGTCTGTCGGATCTGATCGAATTCTCGCCAGAACATGTCTCGAGAGGTGTATCGATGTCTGATGCGATCTTCGGAGCCGTCAACCGGATTCACACGGGCGACGAAGTATTGTGAGATCGTCGATTCGTCCCCGAGTTCGTTCATGCCGGCCTGGAGTTCACTGATACTGGACGCGACTTTCCCGCTGTTTTCGTCATCATCCCCCTGGCTCTTGCGATTACTGAGATAGCCGCGACGTTGCGCAAGCGCATAGAGGGCGCGACCGACTTCGTGCGGGGACAGCGGCTCTTGGGCCGCTTTGGATCGCAGAATATAGGTTAGCTTCTGAAACGCTTCGTGGTCTCCATTTTGAAGGTGCGTCTCGCGAAGCTGACTGTCCAGCGTTTCCAGGCACGCCTTTCGATCCTCGGACTTGCCCGATTCTGTGGTCGGTAATAGCCCCAGCTGAGAGAGTCGTGCAAACAGCTTTTCTTTGCGGTGTTGGGTTCGCCAGTTCTGGCGGCGCGGTTGGCGGGCTTCGCGGCGCTTCGTCGCACGGGAACTATCTTTCCCTTGTTCGATGTCACCTTCGACACCCGCTTCAAAAATCCGCACACCAGCTGCCCAAATGGAATTCGGTTGTACGCCCCTGGTTCTCGTGAGTCCGATGGCCGCCCAGCCAATCGAAGAAGTTCCTAAATCCAGCCCAAGTCGCCAAGGAGATTGTCGGCCCATTTCTAACCTCGCGTTGATGTCAAACTGAAAAACGGAGAGTGTTCAAGATAACAGGCTTGCGAAGCGATTGGAAATGTGTAATATACGGGCGTGTATCCAAGCAGTGCTTCCTTGCCCTATCACAGTAAGGTTGTATCGCGCACGGCTCTGTCTTCGGACATCGAGTTAAGCTCCTCTTGAAGGAGCTTTTTTTGTGCGCGATTTTTTGACCTCATCAAGGTCTCGGCCCCAGTGTCCCAGGAAACTTTGAGGCGAAGATTTGTGCACGAAACGTGCACGAAATCAGTTAATCAGGAGCAACGGATGGAACACAGAATAGCTGTTTCCCAGGTGTAAAAGGGCGAACTATCGATCCTGAGGCTTGCTTGACATACAAGAGGTAGGCTGTGTCTCTTCCCTAACGTCACCATTCGAGCATGCAAGCCGACATCAACAAGGTGGAGGCAGGACACGCCAGCATCTTTGTGGCGGGCTGGCGGCCGTTCATCGGCTGGGTTCGTGCAGCCCTTACTTGCTTCTGCCCTGACGGCCGCCGGACTCCCGGTCGACCTTCCCGCCTTTGAAATGGACGCGCTGATCACGGTGCTGGTGGGTATTCTCGGTTGTGCGAACCTTCGAATGGCAGAAGGGCGTGACGCGCGGCTTGGCGCCAAAAGATGAGGCGCCTGCCGATGGCGGCCAATGTGGCACCTTCCGCCAGCATCGCAAACACAAATACTGCCATAATGACAGTCGCCAGTATCTGGCCGGCCAGTAGCAGCTAGCACTGCAAATTACTATACAGATGAAACTTACAGCCTAGGCCGGGGCGAAGTCGGCCATTCGGCACGCCGCATGCTAAGGGTTCGCTTTACGGAGCTTCCCCCTGCAAACGGAGGTGCTGATGCACAAACTGACTTTCTATCCGCTAGGCAACGCCGACTGTTGCAAGATCGACCTGGAAAACGAGAAGAAGATTCTGTTCGATTTCGGTGGCCAGGGCAACCCCGACGATCCAGACGACAAGCGAATTGATCTTTGTGCCGCCCTGCGTGAGGACATGGAGGGCGCTGGAAAAGACACGTATGAGGTGGTGGCCATCACGCACCTCGATGATGACCATACCTGCAAGGCAGATACCTTCTTCTATTTCGACTATGCGGCGAAGTACCAGGGGGACGATCGGTTCAAGATCAAGACACTGTGGGTGCCGGCAGGTGTCATTACGGAGAGTCGCACGGGACTCGGCGACGGCGCTGAGGCCTTGCAGGCTGAAGCACGCTATCGCTTGAAACAGGGCTACGGTATCCGCGTATTTTCGCGCCCGGCTGCCCTCAAGGCCTGGCTCGAAAGCCACGGTCTTACGCTCGAAAGCCGCCAGCACTTAATCACCGATGCCGGCAAGCTGGCACCCGAGCTTTCCCTCTTCACGGATCAGGTCGAGTTCTTCGTGCACAGCCCGTTTGCCTGGCGCCAGGACGGCGAGCTGTTTGATCGCAACCACGATTCTCTGGTCATGCAGGCGACCTTCCTGGCCGGCGGCCAGTACACTCGTGTGATGCTTGGCTCAGATGCATCGTGGCAGGCGCTTTCGGAGATCGTGCTGACCACGAAGCGCCACGAGCAGGAAGAGCGACTCAACTGGGACATTTTTAAGCTTCCGCATCATTGCTCGTACCTGACTATCGGCCCAGATAAAGGTGACGATAAGACCGAGGCTGAGGAGAACGTGAAGTGGCTCTTCGAGGATCAGAGTAACGATGGGTGCGTCATTGTCTCGACCAGCAAGCCCATCCCCAAGCAGGGCAGCGACGAAGACAAGGATCCCCAGCCGCCGCACCGGCAGGCGAAGAACTACTATTTCGATGACGTGGTGACCAGCCGCGACGGTGAGTGGAAGGTGACGATGGAACATCCGTCCGTAGCCAATCCGAAGCCGATCGTCGTGGAGATCACCGGTACCGGTGCCACGCTCAAAAAGCCGATCGCTATTGGCGCGGCAAGCGTTACGTCGACAAGCGCGCCACGGGCGGGTGCATGACAGATTTCCTGCAGCCCGCCGGCATCGTGGTGTTGCCGTCGGCCTTGACGCTCCCGAGGTCGCTGGCGCTTGCCGGGACTCTCGGCCTCGGCCGTCTTCCCTTCGTCAAACTCATCGACTGTCTGCAGCATCATACTGAAGGGGATGAGCTGGAGGAGACCGTCGTCTTTGAGGTTGAGGTCGAACGGCCGCAGCGCCGCGCGCACGACATTCATCACACAGAGCGGCTCGCAGCTACGTTCAAGGCCGACGACGACTGGTATCCGGAAGTCGTGTCATTGCGGCCCGACTTCCCACGCGTGCCCCACATCAATCTGCGGGCGGACGAGTTTCCCCGCAGCCTGTGCCTCTATGAGGAAGCGTGGTCGCAGGTCTCATTGCGTTGGACCCCAGCAGCATTCATCGACCGCATACGCTCTTGGCTCACCGAAACTGCCAAAGGTACGCTTCATCAAGAGGATCAGCCGCTTGAGCCGTTGCTGTTCGGCAGTGGATACAAAATTGTCCTGCCTGCGGGCTTTTACGACGACGTCTCTGCAGATGGTAGTCAGGAACTGAGAATCGCACCGGCTCATAGCGGCAAGGATTGCCGTGTCTTCATTGCCGAAGCGGGGGCAGGAGACGGCGGCATGCCGTTTCTCGCTCTATCGCTCGTCGCACAGCCGCAGATGCACGGGGCTATTCGCCATGCCCCTCGGGATCTAAGGCAGCTGGACGAGTTCTTGTCACCGGCAGGTATCCCACTTATTGAGGTGCTCCACGCAAAGCTGGCGGACTGGAATCAGAAGGACATGTTGGACAAGAACGTCCTGCTCATCATTGCCTTTCCGCTCATGCGCGCTGGCCAAGCGTTCGTTGAGAGCACCGATCTTTGGATGTTCCTGACGACGAAAAGTGTGGCCGAAGTTGGTGTCGGTATTGGGTTGTGGGAGAAGACGAGTCACGGGCTCGGTACACCGTTGTCAAAAGACCCTGGCGCCGATGGCAGCAGCATACCACTTGATATTCTGTCGCCGCACTTTGATCTCTCGCGCGCTCGCGCCGCGGCTTCTAGCGGGGTTGTTGCCGAAGATCGCGAGATGGTCGCGGTTGGGGCTGGCGCACTTGGATCGCAAACGTTGCGATTACTGGCTCAATCGGGGTTCGGGCGTTGGTGTGTGGTCGACGAAGACGTCTTGCTGCCGCATAATGTGGCGCGTCACTCGCTAGACAGTGGTGTAGTTGGATTTCCTAAGGCCGTCGCGGTGGCCGCGCAGTTGAGAAGATTCTATGCCGTGGAAGGGCCGATCAGCTTTGTCGAAGCGGATGTTCTCAGGCCCAGCACCAAAAAAGATGAACTTGAGAAGAGGCTCGGGGCGGCTAGTCTCATCCTGGATATGGCTGCCTCGATTCCGGTTTCGCGATACCTTGCACACGACGCGCCCGGTGGGGCACGCCGAGTTGCATTGTTCCTGAACCCCCAGGGCATCGATCTTGTTCAGCTAACCGAAGACGCACACCGGGCATTGCCTCTCGATTGCCTGGAGATGCAGTACTATCGTTCAATTTGCCAGATTCCCGAGCTTCATAATCATTTGGCTCCGCCACCGGGCCGCCTTCGGTATGCCCGGTCATGCCGCGATGTCAGCTCGTCGATTCCCAACTCTGCGGTATCGATGCATGCCGCCATTGGCTCCGAAGCGATCCGCCAAGCTGTCAAGGACGAGAGTGCCACGATTAACATTTGGCACTCAGACCCGCAAACGTTAGAGGTCCGCCTCTTCAATGTCACGCCCTCACCCGTCCACCGAAATGCGCACGGCCCCTGGACCTTGGTGGTCGACGCAACCATTCAACGCCGCATCGCAGAACTGCGGCAGTCCAAATTGCCGAGCGAAACTGGGGGCGTGCTGCTAGGTGCCTATGACCTCGAACGAAAGATCGTCTATGTAGTTGAGACGATTCCCTCGCCGCCAGATAGCGAAGAGTGGCCTACCCTGTACATCCGCGGAAAGAAGGGACTTGCCGCCGAGGTTGAGAAGGTGTCGGCAATCACCGATGGCCAGCTTGAGTATATCGGCGAGTGGCATTCACACCCCGACGGCTGCCCCTGCCGGCCGAGTGACGATGATATAGAAGTATTCAACTGGCTAGCTGCGAATATGGACGACGCGGGCTTGCCTGCCCTTATGGCAATTGCAGGACAGGGGCCGGTGGTGGCCTGGTATCTCGGCGAGATGGTCCGTAGCGGTGGCTGGGAGCTTGGGACTTAATGCCGCCGCCCGGCCTGCGTTTCTTGGAGATCCTTCGTGAAACTGCCGTTTTCCGTTTACGACTTCTTCGCCTATCTTGCCACCGGTTTTGTGGTTCTATGCGCCGCAGACTACGCCTTCGATGGTGGCTGGTTGGAGAAGGACAAGCTGCCCACCGGAATGCTGATATTTCTGATTGTGGCTGGCTATGTCCTCGGTCACTTTGTGGCACACCTTTCGAGCTTCTTTCTGGAGCACATGTTTTTGCGAAAGGTGCTCAAGTCACCAGAAGAGACTCTGTTTAAGGCGAAGGCGTCGGGATTCTGGTCGTATATCTTCCCGATCTTCTACAAGCCGTTTCCACCTGAGACGCAGCAGCGCGTGCTCGCTAAAGCAGCTGCTGCGGGGATTACCAAGCCGGGACGCGGTCTGTTTTTCCACTGCTTTGCAATCGTCAAACGAGAGAAGTCCACCGCTGAGCGATTGGTGACCTTTCTCAACGTCTATGGATTCAGCCGCAATGTCTGCATGGCGGCGCTTATCGCCGCCGTGATCCTGGCCTTTGCCGCAATCCGGAATTACGATCGGGCCGCCGGCACCGGTTTCGAGCCTGCCAAGCTTGCGTGGGCCGGTGTATCGGTCGCCGTCGCAATCGTGCTCTTCTACCGGTATCTAAAGTTCTTCAAGCACTACACGCAGGAAGTATTCCGCGACTATGCCGAGCTTCCGGGGGAAGTTACCGCGACAGCTCCAGCGCAGGCTGCTGAGCCTCCGGCCTCCATCTCCGACGAGCCGCCGCCCGCGGCCGGACTGGACGCTCCACCCGAGCCCGAAGACGCATCTCCAGCCTGAGCTTGCACGCGTCGGTCCGACACACCGACGCAAGATGGGAAGTCTAGCGTTAGAAAGTGCCCAAACAAACTGACATCTTCATGCTGTTTTTTTAACTCATTTCCTGAAAACATGTTACACGTTTCGAGCCCGCATCTAAATTGACCCCGGTCGAATCGGGTTGACAAGATTTGAACTTGTGCCCGCATCAGACTCGATCATTTATCTGTAGCCGATGGCGGTTCAGCCGACGACGATATCTGTTCATGATTTCGCGTTGGGGTCGCTCTGTGTGCCTGCTGACGCAAGAACACAGGGTTTTTCGCCAAATGGCTGTACACCCTCGACACCATGGTCGTGTCCTTGTGCCCCATTAAAAGTGCGACCGAAATCGGATCGACGCCCCCATTCATGAGGGCTTCAGTCGCCCAAGAATGGCGAGCGCCATAGGCGATGACACGGAATCCGATCTTCTCGGAGATTCTCCGTAGACGCAACACGATGGCGTTCTTTGTCCACGGTACGCCTCGCTCATTCCGGAAGAGAGGACCTTCCGGGAACTTGAGTAGTTGATTGTCGATAATCGTCTTGGCTTTGGGAGCCAAATAGATCACGCGTGGCTCATTCTGCCCCTTGGACTCGTCGGAAGGGAAGATCACCAGATCGTTATGGATGTGACGGCTCTCAATCAGCCGAGCTTCCTGAGGGCGGCAGCCGGTGCAGTAGAGAAAATCCAGCAGATCAACGAGTGACCCATTGGCATGCTCTCGGATTTGTGCCCATTGCTCGGCGGTGTAATAGACATCGCGGCGCTTGCGCTTTGGCTTCTTCATTCCCGTGATGGGATTGCGGCTGATGTAACTCTGCTCAACGGCCCAATTCAACATCCGTTGCATGATCGCCACCGCATCATTCTGGGTGGTAGAGCTGACGCCAAGGCCCTCGTGCCATTTGGTGACTTGGTGGATCTTGAGCTGTGACGCCTGCAGTCTTCTTCCCACCGCCTCAATGAACGACTTGAGAAAATGCCGGTGCAGCTTGTACGTGGCGGGTTTGCGGTTGGCCTGGCACCAATCGAGGTACGCTTGGCTGAGTTCGTACAGGGAGAAGCGATTCTGAAGATGCTCTTCCCGGTTAGCCATCAACTCGTGGAACTTCTGAAACGCAAGTTGTTTGTCTTTGCCGAGAGAGAACTGCTTTCCAGAAAGGGAGCAGTACCAACTTTGGGTCTGCTTCCGGAAAAATGGCTTGGCAGGTCGTGCCATGAGTGAGCTCCTTTTCGTGCATTATTTCGTGCATGGACAAAACAATGCTTCGGAGCGGATGCGAAAAAGTCTAGCTTTTCCGAGTGGGCGATGAGGGACTCGAACCCCCGACATCTTCGGTGTAAACGAAGCGCTCTAACCAACTGAGCTAATCGCCCGGGTGCCGACGTGGGGTCGGCGGTGGGTGGTATTATCGTAGGATTGGCGGGCGTGTCAATGGCCGTTGATCGTGCGGGATGCGGCGGAGGAGGTTGTCGGGAGCGGCTTCAGTCGAGGACGAGCTCGTCGGCCCAGTCCATGTCGTTGGAGAGTGATTGTTCCGCCATCTCACGCTGGCCCAGTCGAGTTTGGATGTCTTCGGCTGAGATGGCGTCGATGATTTGAATGTCGGTTTCGGTTCTTAGATCGACGTAGGTGTCGGAAACTTCTGCGCCGCGAAGATCGTAGAGCGGGCGGACGAGCGGGCGGTCGTAAGAATCCGAATCGTTGCGGGCGACCACGGCGACGAGGCCGTTCGACAGTTCGACATAGGAGCCGATCGGGAAGAGGCAAGTCGTTCGTAGAAGGCCGCGAATTGACTGTGGTTCAAAGAATCCCTGCTGGGTTTCCATCAGCATTTGTGTGATCGCTTTATAGGGCGTCAGGGCCAGACGCTGGGGGCGATCAGAAGTCAGAGCGATGAATACGTCGGCGACGGCGGCAATTCGGGCCAGAGGATGAATTTGCTTGCCGGTGCGGCCGCGGGGGTACCCCTGACCATTCCAGCGTTCGTTAATCTGCCAGGCGACCTGGCGGGCGGTGTTGGACAGATCGGTGATCTTGTCGAGCACATGCCAGGTCTGAACCGGGTACTTCTTGATCTCAAGGCGTTCCAGAGCGGTCAACTTGCGTGGTGACTCGATCAGTGCCTGGATTTCCGGTGAGATGCCGGCACGGGAAACCATACAGCCGATGCCCAACTGGCAGACATCGTCCTGGGTGAATCCGAGGACGGCGGCGATGGACATGGCGAGCTTGGCGACCTTGCAGGAATGTTCGGAGAGTTGCGTTTTTCCGACATTCTCAATGGTCGATTTGACGAACAGATCCAGATCGCTGAGCAGCATGTCAATCGAATCGAGCGAGACATCCCGAAGGGAATCGGCCCGCAAACGTCCGGCCGTTTGCAACTGCTGATAGAATCCCTGGAGGCACTCGTTGTGTTCCCGGGCGTTCGTGGCGAACTGCTCGGCGAGAACTTCGTTATATTCTTGCTGCGGCGGTTTCTTGAGACGATTGGTCAGCGGTTGTTGAGTCGACTGCTGCTGCCGTCTCTGCTCGGCGAGGTAGTGTTTCTGCAGGCGGACTTGTGTCGCGGTGCCAACCTGATTGGCCCAGACGGCGTTAACGTGCCGACTGTCGATCGAGACCGCCGAAACGTTACGGGCCCGGAGACGATCGAGGTTGTCTCTGGTGACCTTCATGCCGCGATTTAGCAGCATGACGCCCGGATTGTCGACATCGTAGATGGCTGCAGGGAGCACCGCGCCGAGGCGAAGCTCATTGAGTGGTATTACCGTTGCAGCCATTGAAGAATCCGCTCGGACGCAGGAAAGTGTCACACGACAATGTTCGATCGTGAATTGCGATGAACACGATAGTTCGAGCCTAGCTTCCAAAGAGTCCCAACGGCGCGGGGAATCTGCAAATTGACCAGAGGATGGTGTAAGAGTTATTCCGGTTATGTCGATCGATGGAGCTGGGGTCTGTTTCAGACACGTCCAGGCTCAGAACCGCGGCTCCATTAAGCGACCAGTTTGGCGGTTACCAATGGGCGTTGGGGCCGTTCGGCACCTTCACCAGAGCGGTGGGGATCGAAGACTGTCGTTCTCCGTGTCGCGATTCGATTTCACGAAGCAGCAGCTCGAAATCGGCTGGCGTTTCAAGAAGACGCATGCGGTCCTCGAGATCTTCCGGAATGCCCATTCGCGAGCCGTACCAGGCGGCAAACTTGCGAAACAGGACGCAGGCGTATTCGTCGTGTTGTTCGACCATCAGTTCGAAGTGACGGGCGAGAAACGCGAGTTGTTCGGCAGGCGTCGGCTCGGCAAACGCTTCTCCCCGACTCTGCTGGAAGAGTTTTCGGAAGATCCAGGGATCGAGCATCGCACCACGGCCAATGGCGACGGCATCGCAACCGGTGATCCGTCGCATGTCGATCGCATCGTCCACGCTACGGACATCTCCATTGCCGATGATCGGAATCCGATTGACGGCTTCGACAACCTGGCGAATCCCCTGCAGGTCGACGTGGCCATGAAATCCCTGCTGGCGGGTGCGGCCATGAATCGTGATTGCGGCGACTCCGACCTTTTCAAAGTTGGCGGCAAGCAGGGGAGCGGAGATGTCATCGGCGTCCCAGCCGAGTCGCATCTTGACGGTCACAGGGACATCGACTGCTTCGACCACATGTGCGACAAGGGCTGTTGCATTGTCGCAGCTCCGAAGAAGTCGTGCTCCACCTCCACTGCTGTTGACCTTTCCCATAGGACAACCCATGTTGATGTCGATGCCCTCGTAGCCGAAGGATTCGAGTTTTCGGGCGGCACCCGCAAGTTCTTCGGGGCTGCCGCCAAAGATCTGGACGGAGAGGGGCCGATCGAACTCGCTGGTTCGAATCAGAGCCATCGACTTTCGGCTCTCAGCCAAAAGTTGCGGAGCGAGCACGAGATCGGTCGTGGCCAGTCCGAGCCCACCCAGTTCACGCAGAGCGGTTCTTAATGGCAGATGCGTGTAGCCGGCCAGCGGCGCGAGAAAATAACGGCTGGCCAGCCGGCGGTTGCCGATCTGGATCTCGTCGATCGAGTCACGATCCGTGTGAGAGGCGAGGACGTCATTCATGAACATTATCGCGGCGCAATTCAGTCAGCCGTCGTATCAGGAGTCTCTGTTATTTTCGAGGGGTTCGATTTCGCGAAGCGACGCAGCACGACGTAAAAGACCGGCGTGAGAACCAGTCCGAACAGGGTCACGCCCAACATTCCGCTGAATACGGCTGTTCCCAGGGCCCGCCGCATTTCCGAGCCGGCGCCGGTGGCGATCAGCAAGGGAATCACGCCGAGAATGAACGAGAACGCCGTCATCATCACCGGTCGCAATCGCAGGCGACAGGCTTCCACGGCGGCATCGAATCGGTTGCGTCCCGCGTCTTCCTCCGCTTTGGCGAACTCGACAATCAGGATCGCGTTCTTACAGGCCAGGCCGACGAGCACCACGAAGCCAATCTGAACAAGGATATCATTATTCATCCCGCGGAGCCAGACGCCAGTGATCGCGGCGAGCAGACACATCGGCACGATCAGGATCACCGCCAGCGGCAGCAGCCAGCTTTCATACTGAGCCGAGAGTGCCAGGAAGACGAACAAGACACATAGCGGAAAGATAAACATGGCCGTATTGCCGGCTGCTTTCTGTTGATAGGTCAGGTCGGTCCACGCAAAGCCGAATCCGGGTGGCAGAGTCTCTTCGGCAATGCGTTCCATGGCGGCGATGGCCTGCCCGGAACTGTAGTTCGGCAGTGTGTCGCCATTCACGTCGGCAGCCGGGTACAGATTGTATCGCACCACGCGATCGGGCGCGGTTTTGGCCCGGACCGTGACCACAGATCCTAAGGGAACGATGGCTCCGGTATTGCTCCGCGTTCGCAGTCGATCGATGTCTTCGACTTCATCGCGAAACTGTTCTTCGGCTTGAGCGGTGACCCGATAGGTGCGGCCGAGGAAGTTGAAGTCGTTGACGTACGAGGAGCCGAGATAAATCTGGAGGGCTTCAAACACATTATCGATCGGCACATTCAGCATGCGGACCTTGGTTCGGTCGATTTCTGCATAATACTGCGGAGTGCCGATGCTGTAATTCGTGTAGACCTGAGTGAGTCCCGGCTCTTTCCTCGCTCGATCGACAACCGCGTTCGTCGCTTCCTGCAAAGCCAGAAGACCAGCTCCGGAACGGTCCTGGATCTGCATTTTGAAGCCGCCCCCGGTGCCAATGCCGGGAACTGGTGGCGGTGGAATCACAACAACGAAGGCTTCCGGTATCGAGGAGAGCTGTTGCCGCAGCTGCCCGACGATGAAATCGAGTCCATGACCGTCACGAGCGCGTTGCTTGGCGTCTCCCAGAACGGGGAATATGGCCGCAGCACTCGAACTGGTTGCACGAGTTGCTCCGGAGAAGCCGACGAACGACACCGTATTGCGGATTCCCGGGATCTCCAGCGCAATGTCGGCTGCGCGACGCGTGACTTCATCGGTGCGATCGAGTGTCGCTCCGGCGGGCAGCTGAATTGAGATGACGACATAGCCCTGATCCTGGATCGGAATGAAGCCGACAGGGACGCGCGTAAAGCCGACGTATGTCAGACCGATCAGACCGCCATAGATCAGGAGCATGACAGCTGAATAACGCAGCACCCGCCGAACCAGGCGGGCGTAGGCCGAGCTGGTGGCCTCAAAGGCTCTGTTGAATGCATCGAATGGCCATTCCAACAGGCTTCGCAGTCGACCATGTTTTTTGCCCTGGGTATGCGGCCGCAGCAACAAAGCACAAAGGGCTGGTGTCAGCGTCAGCGAAACGAACGTGGAGATCGCGGTCGAAACGGCGATCGTAATTGCGAACTGTCGATAAAACTGTCCGCTGATTCCCGGGACAAAGGCCGTGGGCACGAAGACCGCGATGAGTACGAGTGTCGTGGCGATCAGAGCCGAGCCGACTTCATCCATCGCTTTGCGGGTCGCGTCCCGGGGGCTGAGTCCTTCCGCGATCAAACGTTCAACAGATTCGACGACAACAATGGCGTCATCGACCACGATGCCGATGGCGAGAACGAGACCGAACAGCGAGAGGTTATTGAGACTGAAGCCGATCGCCAGCATTGCTCCGAATGTGCCGACCAGAGAAATGGGAATCGCCACGACGGGAATGAGCGTGGAACGCCAGTTCTGCAGGAAGACGAAAACTGTCAGGACGACGAGCACACCAGCCTGCCACAACGTGGTAAAGACCTCGTCGATGGAGTCTGACACGAACTCCGTCGGGTTGTAGACGACCTGATATTCGAGGCCTGGAGGGAAGTTCCGGGCCAGTTCCTCCATCGTTTCCAGAACCTTATCGGCTGTCGCGAGTGCATTGGACCCGGGGCGCTGGTAGAGCGCCAGGGCGATCGCGTTGTTCTTGCCCAGATAGCTGCGAACCGAGTAATCGGTCGCTCCGAGCTCGATTCGTGCCACGTCGTCCAGTCGCACGAGCCGCCCTTCGTCGTCGGCTTTCAGAATGATGCGGCCGAACGCGTCGGCGTCCGGCAGCCGCCCCTGAGTGCTCACGCTGACTTGAAAAGCTTCTTTCGGGTCGGTCAACGGTTGTTGACCAATCACTCCGGCGGCGACCTGAATGTTCTGTTCCTTCAAAGCCTTCACCGCATCGCCCGGAGTCAGATCCAGAGAGGCCAGGCGATCGACATCCAGCCAGACCCGCATACTGTATTCGGAGGACCCGAAGACCTGCATGTCGCCCACGCCGTTAATTCGCGACAGAACATCGCGAATCTGCAGGTAAGCGTAGTTGCTGATGTAGAGCTGGTCGCGAGACTGATCCGGTGAGACCAGATGCACGACCATCATCAGGTCGGGGGAGCTCTTCGCTGTCGTGACACCGATCTGCCGAACTTCCTCCGGCAGTCGTGGCTCCGCTTTCGCGACGCGGTTCTGGACCAGCACCTGCGCCTGATCGACGTCGGTGCCGAGTTCGAAGGAAATTGTGATCTTCAGCGAGCCATCGGCCGTCGCCTGCGAGTCCATGTAGAGCATGTCCTCGACCCCGTTGATCTCCTGCTCCAGCGGAGTCGCCACGGCTTGGGAAATCGTCTCCGCCGTCGCACCGGGGTAGCTCGCCGAAACAACGACGGTTGGCAGAGCGACTTCGGGATACTGGGCGACCGGAAGGGCGAAGTAAGCCAGCAGGCCGATCAGTACAATCACAATGGAGAGGACGCCGGCGAAAATGGGACGGTCGATGAAAAAGTGAGGAAACTTCATGATCAGTTTCCTCCCGAATTCGAACCGGTCGACGTTCCCGCCGGGCGGGTGATGGCTTCGAGGCCATCGGGAATGGCGGTCGGCGGTCGCGAGATTCGTTCCTCCTCCGGTACGGGCGAGTAGTCATTGGGCAGATCGCCGTCGTCGGCCAGGATGAGAGTTTCCGGCTGGGGGGCGACCGTTGCGCCTGGAAAGACCCGCTGAACTCCTTTTGTGACGACGGTTTCGCTCCCGTCCAGTCCGTCGCGAATCACGCGAAGCCCACCCTTGATCGGCCCCGGTTTGACGACCCGGCGGTTGATCTTGTTCTGATCATCCACGACGTAGACAAACTTTGAAGCCTGATCGCTGCCGATTGCGGCGTCCGGAATCAGTTTGGCGTCGTATCGACGGGTTCCCGGAACCCGCACGTCCGCAAAGAGGCCCGGAACAAGCAGTCCATCCTCGTTGGCGAATATCGCTCGGGCCCGCATCGTCCCGGTATTGGGATCGAGGCGGTTGTCGACGAAGTCCATGTGCCCTTGATGCGGATAGCCTTCTTCGTCGATCAAAGAGAGATAAACCGGATTCCTGTCGTCACGGGATCCGCCATGTTCGTCGCTCTGGAGTAATCGCATATACTTCAGAACGGCCTGCTCGTCGGCGTCGAAGTAGCAATGGATCGGCTTCAGCGAAACGATGGTCGTCATCAGTGTCGACTGGGCGTTGCCTCCGCTGATCAGGTTACCCTGCGTGACGAGTTGACTGCTGATGCGTCCGTCAATCGGGGAGCGGATCTGTGTGTAGGTGACGTTCAGCCGGGCGGTTTTGACGTTCGCCTCAGCGGTAACGATGGAGGCTTTCGAGGTTTCGATCCCGGCTTTCGCCGATTCGATCTGAGCGTTAGCCGCCTGCAGCGACGCCTTGGCCTGCAGCTCTTCACTGACGGCGATGTCGACATCATCCTGCGATACCGCGGACTGCTCGAACAGTTGCTCCATTCGTGCCCGCTGCCGTGTTTTCAGCGTGACCTGAGCCTGGGCGTCCGCTTCTTCGGCTTCGGCCTGTTTCAGCAGTGCGTCCGACTCGGCGAGTCTCGCACGGGCTTCCTCCACCTGGGCTTCCGCCTGGGCGAGATCGGCTTCAAACGGCTTGGGGTCGATGATGGCAAGCAACTGACCCTGCTCAACAAGATCGCCCTCGTTGAAATGCAGCGAGTTCAGATAACCGCTGACGCGGGAACGAACCTCCACGGTTTCAATCGGATCGAGGCGGCCGGTGTATGAATCCCATTCCACGATGGGGGCGACCAGGACTTCTGCCACGGTGACCTGAGGCGGCCCGGGGTCAGGAGCAGCGGACTGTTCTGGCTGGCAGCCGCTCAGAGAACACAGGAGTAGCAGAAACAAAGCCCATCGCACACCGGGTCTGTTCATGAGTCGTCTATTTTCGATTGAGGTGATTCGTGGTCCAGGAGCGGTTGGCCACGCCGCTGAGATGTGCTCGCACGGTACCCGGCCGAAAGGCATGTGTCCAGTATCTCTGTCAAAAGCAAGATTCGAGGAAGACCTCCTTAAGATGTGAGCTTCTTTGTATGGCGCAATGGCTTGCCGAGTGGTAGAATGCACTCGCATTCCAACTTTCTTGAGGGCTCAATCGATGCTCAGCAGATCTCGTGTTTTCGGACTGATCGTTCTCTTCTCTATCTCTGAAGCATTCGCTTCGGCAGCCGAACCTCCCGGCCGGGTTTTCGATCTCTCCGCCTGGAAATTGACGGTTCCCGTTGATGGCGATCAGGACGGCAAGCCGGACGAAATTCTGCAGCCGGAGTTACAGGACTATCGAGATCCGGAGTGCTTTTTTATGAACCCGGCCGATGACGCGATCGTCTTCCGCGGTCCTTGTGGCGGCGTTCCAACGAAGAACTCGGGTTATCCTCGCTGTGAACTGCGTGAAATGACGTCGGATGGCGGCGATGAAATCGGTTGGTCGACTACTGACTCCGGGTCGCACGTGCTGGAACTGGAACTCGCGATCAAGCAACTTCCGGAGAAGAAGAAGCACGTCGTCTGTGCCCAGATCCACGACCAGGAAGACGACATTCTGATGGTCCGCCTGGAACGGAACAAACTGTTCGTGGAACGCAACGACATCGGCGACGTCCTGCTCGACTCGGACTATCAGCTGGGCGACCGGGTCAAGCTTCGCATCGAAGCCGGCCAGGGACGCATTCGGGTCTCTTATAACGGAGAACAGAAGCTCGACTGGAAAGTGTCGAAGAAGAGGTGCTACTTCAAGGCGGGATGCTATACGCAGTCAAACGTGAAGCAGGGGGATCGCCCGGAGGCGTATGCTGAAGTCTGGATCTACGCGCTTCACATTCAGCATCACGGGAAGACGACGCTGGGCCAATGAAAAAAGGACCGGCCTTTCGACCGGTCTTCGTGGCGTCTTCGTCGGAGAGTTGCAGAGCGTCCGCTCTAGTATTTCAGGCCGCTGTCGAAGTGAGCGTGCAGTTCGATGAGCTTGTGTTCGCCGCAGGGGATGACCATCAGGCAGGTTGTCGGACCGCAGTGCTTGAAGGCGTGGAACCAGTCGTCCTCGCAGATGATACGGATGTCGTCGACCGTCTTGATAACATCGCCGGGAGCCAGGCCGAGGCGACAGGCTTCGCTGTTGGGAACCACTTCCTTGACCAACATGCCCTCCGCACAGATGACGCCGAAGATACCCAGCGACGGCATCGGAGCAGGGCAGCACTTCTTCTCAATGATCACTTCCCGAATGATCGGCTTCTCGATCACAACCGGCTTCACATAGACCGGCTTGCGATGATGGTGGTAATCGTAGTCGTGCTTGTAAGTGTGGTGGCTGGTCTTGCGGTAGCCGTGTCCACCGTGCCCGTAGCTCTTGCCGCAACCGCCTGCGAAGACGTCGGCAGTGAGCGTGGTCGAAACAACGGCGAGGGCCAGAACAGTCAGGGTGATGCGTGACATGGTTGAGTTCCTTTGATTTCCGTGTGTGAGTTTTTTTGTTTTGAATCGCCTCTTACAAACTGGAAATCGTGGAGCGGGCGCCGAAGGGGACAGCGGCGGGCCTGATTCTGGAAAATTGTCGCCGGAGGGGCCGAAGAACTCATATCGACCAGAATGGCAATATCTGATATCAACCCGGTCAGCCGAGACTTTCGGGCTTTGATTGGGGGCGAAATGAAGACATCTTCAGCAATTCGGACAGCAGGCGGGCTTGGCCTGATCATGCTGTCGGGCTGCGTACGTCCCTGGAATACCGAGTTTCCTACGCCATACGCGAAAGATCACCGCTACGAAGAGCGGCGGCTGGAGCAGTTCGACCCCTTCGCCGCTTCGGATGTGGGACCACAGACTTACACGCGACCACGCGACTTCTCGGTGCCCCGCGATCAGACCCGCCGCAGCCGGGATGTCAATGCCTCCCAGGTGCCTCCGGTTCCCGGAACAGTTCCGCCCGGCATGGCGCCGCCTCCGGTCACACCGCCGCCGCAATACCCCGGCACCGTGCCATACTAAGGCTGTCTGCTTTAAGTCCTCGATCCGCTCAAGCTCCGCTTGCCAGGCGTTGCTGCGCAGATATAACAGAGGAATGCGGGATCTGCGTAAGTTCGCTGGTCCCATCAACATATCTGACTTCGTTGTGAATGTGGAGAAGCCTCGCGTTTTCGGTCGAGTTCAACTTGCAAGGATCACGGAAGAGAACGACACTCAGCAGGAATCGACTCAGGGAGTGACTCCGCAGCAGGAGACTTCATGATCACAACTGGTGCTGACGATATTGAATGTCGATGACTGGAGGCAGCTGACATGAGAGTCTGGCCGGGAAGCCCATATCCGCTGGGCGCGACCTGGGATGGTTCCGGGGTCAATTTCGCACTTTACACGGCCAACGCCAGCAAGGTCGAACTGTGTCTGTTCGATTCGATCGACGATAACCGTGAATCGATCCGCATCTCGCTCCCCGAACGCACCGACTTCGTCTGGCACTGTTATCTGCCCGATGTGAAACCGGGTCAGCTCTACGGCTACCGGGTTCATGGCGATTACGCGCCGCACCACGGTCACCGCTTTAATGCCCACAAGGTCCTGCTCGATCCTTACACCCGGTCGATCGCCCGGGGGGTCCGCTGGACCGACGCCATGTTCGGCTACAACGTCGGGCACGCCAACGGCGATCTGTCGTTCGATACCCGCGACAACGCCGGTTCGGCTCCGCTGAGTGTCGTCATCGACAACAAGTTCCGCTGGGGAAACGACAAGCCACCCCGGACGCCCTGGCACAAGACGTTGATTTACGAGACGCACGTCAAAGGGCAGACGATGAAGCATCCCGGCGTTCCCAAAGCACTGCGAGGGACGTACGCCGGTCTTGCCTCCAACGCCTCCATTCAGCACATGCTCGATCTCGGCGTCACCGCTGTCGAACTGATGCCCGTTCATGCCAAGCTGCAGGACCGCCATCTGGTCGATAAGGGGCTCGCCAACTACTGGGGCTATAACACACTCGGCTTCTTCGCGCCGGAGCTGAACTACAGTTCCAAACGGGACCCGCAGGCGGGGGTCAACGAGTTCAAGACGATGGTCAAGAAGCTCCACGCGGCTGGGCTCGAGGTCATTCTCGATGTCGTTTACAACCACACCGCGGAAGGGAACCACTTTGGCCCCACGCTGATGTTGCGCGGGATCGACAACAGCTCCTATTACCGGCTCGTGCACGGACAGGAGCGGTTCTATATGGACTACACGGGCTGTGGCAACACGCTCAACATGCTCACGCCGCACGTTCTGCAGCTGATCATGGATTCGCTGCGATACTGGGTGCTCGAGATGCACGTCGATGGCTTCCGCTTCGATCTGTGCAGTGCTCTGGCCCGCGAACTGCACGAAGTCGACCGACTGGGCGCCTTCTTCGATATCATCCATCAGGACCCGGTCCTGTCGCAGGTGAAGCTAATCGCCGAGCCCTGGGATCTCGGAGAAGGGGGGTATCAGGTCGGCAACTTCCCGATTCTGTGGACCGAGTGGAACGGAAAATACCGAGACTGTATCCGCGAGTTCTGGCGAGGTGACGGCGGCACGATGAACGAGTTCGCCACTCGGATCACGGGCAGCAGCGACCTCTACGAGCACAATGGCAAGCGGCCCTATGCCAGTATCAATTTCGTAACCTGTCACGACGGTTTCACGCTCAACGATCTCGTCTCGTATAACGAAAAGCACAACGCGGCGAACGGGGAAGACAACCGGGACGGTGAGAGCCACAACCGCAGCTGGAACTGCGGCGAAGAAGGGCCGACGACCAACCCGGATATCCGCAAGCTCCGCGAACGTCAGAAGCGGAACTTCATGACGACGCTGTTACTGTCGCAGGGCGTGCCGATGATCTGTGCCGGTGACGAACTCGGCAAGACTCAAGGCGGCAATAACAACGCCTACTGCCAGGACAACGAGATCAGCTGGATCAACTGGGAGATGACGCCTGATCGAGAGCGTTACTTCAAGTACGTGAAGCGGGCGGTCAAGCTCTGGAAGGAAAGTCCGGTCTTCCAGCGTAGAAAGTTCTTCCAGGGACGTCAGATCCGTGGCCAGGAAGTCCAGGATATTACCTGGTTGACGCCGACCGGAAAGATCATGACCGATCGCGACTGGCACGAGCCCCACGTCCGCTGTCTGGCCGTTCGGCTCGAAGGGGATCAGATTGACGAAGTCGATGAAAAGGGGCGGCAGATCGGCGGCAGCACATTCCTGATGTTGCTCAACGCTCACAACCATTCGATCGATTTCACGCTCCCCGGTCACGGGTCAAACGAGTTCTGGAAGCCGGTGCTGGATACCAGCGATAGTTCCAAGTCGACCGGACTGATGCGGGAAGGGCAGATCTATCGGGTGCCCGGACATGCGATGGTGGTGCTGAGACTGAAGACGGTCGCCTCACGGATGGCGGCCCGCCTGATTCGCTGGATGCAGCCCGAAATGGCCAGCACGCTGTTCGTTCCTGAGCAGGAAGAGGAGCCGGAAGTCGAGAACGTCGTCGTCGAGCCGGTTGCCGAACCGGACGACGAGCCGACCGTGATCGAACCAGGCGAAAAAGTGGTCGTCCCGACGGCAGACGCTGGGGAAGAGACTGAGATCGTGTCCAGCGAAACGACGGCCGAAGTGGCAGAAGACGACGAGCCGGAGCCGGTAGTTACCGATGAGCTCGACGAAGCCGAAGAGCAACCAGTCGTTTCCGCGAAGCCGGTTGGCGTCGAATCCGAGAAGAAAACGCCGGCTTCGAAAGAATCCCGGAAATAGCACAGCTGTCGCCACGGGCGGCACACACAGAGGATCTGTCGAGAGCATGTTTACGGGTTTGATCGAAGGCCTTGGGACCGTCACGGATCTGGAAACCGAAGAGGCGGGAATTCGTCTCTCAATTCGCATTCCAGCCGAGATGCTGCAAGAAACCAGTTCGGGACCTGCTGCGCTGGGAGACAGTGTCGCGATCAACGGCTGCTGTCTGACTGTGATTGAGATGAACGTCGACGTCTGGCAGTTCCAGGCGGGTGAAGAGACTCTCAGCAAAACAAATCTGGGCCGCCTTCAGGCCGGGCACGTCGTCAATCTGGAACGGGCTCTGCCGGCTCACGGTCGTCTGGGCGGACATTTCGTTCAGGGACATGTCGACGGGCAGGGCAATGTCGCGGCAATTGATGCCGACGGCGACTGGGTGAATATGTGGTTTGAGGTTCCGCCCGCCCTCGCCAACTGCATGGTGAGCAAAGGCTCCATCACCGTTGACGGGATCAGCCTCACGCTGGTTGACGTCGAAGAAGACCGCTTCAGTGTCGCATTGATCCCCCACACGCTCAGCGTGACCACTCTCGGCACCCGCAACGTCGGCGACCCGGTGAACATCGAGACCGACATCCTCGGCAAGTACGTTCAGAAGATGCTGGGGCAGACCGCGTCGCGCTAAAAGAGAGCGTTCAGGGGAGCCTGCGAGAGCTCACGACGCATCTTCAATACCCTGTTCACGTGTCGTGTCGGACCGGGATACGATTCCTCCAACGGGTTGGCATGCCCACGCTCAGGTGGGCATGCTCTGACCACCGTCCTGCTTCCGCCGATTAACTGTCGGACTCGCCCTTCAACTTCGATTCGATCGTTTCGATCAGCTCCTGGTTGCTGAACTTGGCGTCCCGTTCCTGCTTCAGGGCCTTCTTCCAGGCATCCCGCGCTTTGTCGGTCTTGCCCAGGGCGTCGTAGCAGTCGCCGAGATGGTCGAACAAGACGGCGTCGCCGTCATCGGAGTCTTCGACCGCCTTTTCGAGATACGTTAGAGCTTCCTCGTATTTGCCGAGCTTGAAGAGCACCCAGCCCATGCTGTCGAGGTAGGCGTTGTTCTCGGGCTCAGCTTTGAGTGCCTTCTCAATCATTTCGCGAGCCTGTTCAAGCTTCTTGCCGCGATCGGCATAGAGGTAACCCAGGTCGTTGCAGACCGAGGTGTCGTCAGGGTTCTGTTCGTAATACTCTTCGAGGATCTTTTCACCCTTGTCGTACTGCTTGTTCTGGACATAAGCGGCCGACAGGGAGAATCTTGCCTGTCGAATGATGGTGTCATTCGGGCTGCCGATCTCGAGTTCGAGCAGGTCTTCGAAAGCCTTGATCGCCGCGTCCCAGTTGTGGGTGTAGTAGTTGATCCAGCCCTTCTGGAACCGCCACAGAAGTTCACGCGGTTCATTCTCAATGGTTCGATCAATCAGCTTCAGGGCGTCTTCGGGCATGCCCATGAAGGTGAGTGACCGCGACAGGTTATAGGAGCAGTCGCGGATGATCGCCGCATTCGTCGAGGCATTCGCATCGGCCAGGACTTCGGCGAAAATCTCGGAAGCTTCTTCCCAGTCTTCGCTGAGGTAATAGACGCGACCCTTCTGGTATTCCCACATCAGGTTGTCCGGGTCAGATTCCTGAACCTGCTCGATCAGTTCGATTGCGGCTTCCGTTTCTTCCGCGGCGACATAGGTCTGAATCAGCTGTAACTGGAAGGCCTGTCGCTCGGCGACGAGAGTCGGGGAGTCGATCGCTTTCTGAATCACTTCGATCAGGTCTTCGTAATGTTCGATCGATTCGAGGTAGTCGATCAGTTCGGCGTACAGAGTGACCTGAATCTGCCGTTCGCCGCGGATTTCCATGGCCTGAAAGTACAGCGCCAGAACGTCTTCGACACGTTCCTGCTGCATGGCCAGTTTGGCCGTCAGGTAGGACTGCGTGAATGCCGCCCGTTCATCCTCCGGCTGGTCCTCGCCACGACCAAGTTCGATGATCCTGTTAGCCAGTTCCTTGTCCTGGCTGATCAGATCCAGTTCCGCTTCAAGGCGTTCAGAGTTGGCGCCGGCCATCATTGCCTGTGTAAGTGCCTGGAGGGTCTCGGCTGGCTTATTCTGCTGCCGGTAGATCTTCAGCAGGCCGAGCTGGATCTCATCCTGCTTCTCGCTGTCTTTCAGTTCCTGATAGATCTCTTCAGCGCTTTCCAGGTTCTCAGCCGTGATGTATCGCTCCGCCAGATAAAGACGCAGCGTATCGTTCCGAGGATTGTTCTCGACCAGCTTCTCGAGCCGGGGGATGATCTCGTCCTCGCGATCGAGGGCGATCAGAAGTTCGGTGAGCAGCAGGTAAGGACCTTTCCCTTTCGTTTCCAGTTTGGCATCGAAGTACTTCTGGAGTCTGTCGAGAGCCGCCTCTTTGTCGCCCTTTTTCAGGAGCATGCGGGCCTGGTGATAACTGTAAACTTCCGGCTTCGTGCGCGAGGACTCGGCGGCCAGCTTGAAGGCCCGCTCGGCCAGCTCGTTTCGATCGGTCATCAGGAACAGTTCGCCGAACGACTCGAACGTCTCGGCTTTGTTGCCCTGAAGTGTCTCGAGAGCCCGCTGCGTGCGGAAGTCGAGCGAGTAGTCGTTCGGATTGGTGATGGCTTCGAAGACGATTGCGAACGAACGAGCCGCCTCTTCGGTCTTGTTGAGCGTCAGATACAGCTGGCCGAGCTGGCTCATGATCGAGATGTACGGCCCGGCCTTTTTGTCGACCGTCTGGCTTTCCACGGCTTTCTCGAAGTACTCGATTGAAGAGGCCACGTTTCGCTGCCGGAGCGCATAAATCCCGAGCTGGCTGAGCAGTTCGAAGTTGTTCGGATCGAGTTCGACGGCTTTGCGGGCGTATTGGATGCCCTCGTCGATCTTGTCCAGACGGAAGGCCAGCGGAATGATGGAGCGGTAAATGGCGATCGATTTCGGATCGATCTCGAGAGCGTTCTTGTAGGCTTGGTAAGCTTCCTGGAACTTGTTGGCCCGCTCCATGGTCCGGCCCGTCATGTAATGGGCGACGGCTTTGCGGCGATTCGCTTCGTCCTCGTTCGACTCTGTTTCCGAGGGAATGCTGTCGAGTTTGTCGTCCCCCGGCTGGCTCAGCATTTCGAGCAGACGATTCAGTTTGGAATCGTCGTTCGACTTCTCCGACGGCGCGGCGTCTTCGGGTTCATCGGCCCAGGCGGATGGGCCCAGATGGCAGGGGATGGTGAACGCGAGGGCGACGAGTACCAGAAAACAGGATGAGAAGCGACCTCGTACGCGACCGGTAAGGCGGGGGTGGCGAAAGGCGGGAAGAGGGATCTGCATACTCAAGCTCCTGTCCTGTGAGCGAATGTCTTCCGTGGAGCGGACTGAGCGACGGCCTGTCGCAGTCTCCAGGTCCCCGGTTGAAGATTATCTCCGAAGGGTTTTTTTAGCACGTTTGCCGTATTTTACCAAGAGAGCCTGTCCGGCCCTCATGTTTACCGGTCGGCCCGTCGAATCCCAATAACAGGTCTTACCGGACCAGATACCGTTCTGTTCAGTGATTCTTGACCGGCAGCTGGTTTCCAGATTAAACTTTTTTCGGGGCGGCATGACACTTTGTCTCTGTCCAAGCCGGTCCAATCCGTCTATTTTAAAGTGAATGGCTGTCACGATGGGTCGTGGCAGGCCGCATTCATTATCTGAGTCGAGCTCAAGGAGTCAAAGATCGAGACTACGCACCGGGTGAATGATCAAATCAGGATCTCACCAATTCGAGTTGTGAATCAGGATGGCGAAATGCTGGGAGTGATGGAAACCGCAGAGGCCATGACGCTCGCGACGGAAGCGGGAATGGATCTGGTTGAGGTTGCCTCGGAAGCACGGCCTCCCGTCTGCCGAATCATGGATTACGGCAAGTTCAAATACGAACAGAAAAAGAAGCTGACGAAGAATACGAAGCAGCATCAGACGCAGCTCAAGGAAATTCGGCTGCGTCCCAAGATCGGCGATCACGACATCGAGTTCAAAATGAAGAAAGCCCGGGACTTTCTCCAGCATCACGACAAGGTCAAACTGACCGTGATGTTCAAAGGCCGGGAGAACGCCCACCACGATCGGGGCCGCGATATCCTCAACGGGATCGTGTCTGATCTGGAAGATATCGCCAAGCTGGAGAAACCACCCAGCATGGACGGTCGCATGATGACGGCAATTCTGGCTCCTCGCTGACGCCAGAATCCCGCGGAGCTCGGAGAAGGCCGGTCGAACGAAAATCTTCGGGATCACCGGCCGTTTCACTACCAGTGCAGCGACCCCTTCGCTATACTGCCCGGCTCGATTCAGTCTCAATGTGTCGTCGAGGAATTCCGACTCCGCTTGCGGGGCGTGAATTCGTCGATGAATGTATATACCCCGGTCAGCAGGGGCGGACCAACAACTTTAGCGGTGATATCGTGCCAAAGCAGAAAACACACAAAGGAATGCAGAAGCGGTTCAAAATTACGGCCAGTGGCAAGGCCAAGCATCGTAAGGCGAACCGGGGGCACATTCTGGGTAAAAAGACGGGCGATCGTAAGCGGAGCTTGCGAAACGACGGCGTCGTTACGGGAACAGTGGCCAAGAAAATCGCAGATGCCCTGCGTCCCGGTCTGTAATTGGTGCGCGGCAGAAGACCTGGTGACGACAATCCTCTGAAGAACCAGAGGGTTTCCCAGTCTCAGGCAGTTATCAGCGCTGGCGACTCTCACATTTTACTTGTATCACGCGGCAGAGAATCATCATGAAAGTTAGAAGTGGCAAGGCACGCTTGCGGTCCAAACGGCGGTTGCTCCGTGAAGCCAAGGGCAATTTCGGTGGACGGAAGAATCTGAACCGCACGATCCGCGAGACCATTCTCCGGTCTCGTGCTTATGCTTATCGCGACCGGCGCGTGCGAAAACGCGAAATGCGTCGCCTGTGGATCATTCGTCTGAATGCAGCCTGCCGCGAGCAGGGCCTGCGTTACTCCGAGTTCATCAACGGTCTGGGCAAGGCCGGAATCGAACTGAACCGCAAGTCGCTCAGCGAACTGGCCTTCCACGAGCCGGCCGTCTTCGCTGAAGTCGTAGCCGTGGTCAAGAGCAGCCTGTAAGCTGCCGGAACGCGAGTCCAGCACAGCTGCTGTGAATTCAGGGCGACGGTCGGAACTCCCGCAGATCCACCGTCGCTTTCTTTTTTGCTACCGCCTGTGAGCGTCCGCCGGGATGCCGCCCGTCGCAAAGATTGGATCCGATGAACCTGCCCGAAGTCCTCGATCAGTATCAAGCCGAAGCACTGCAGGCGATTGCCGATTGCCGGGAGCCTGCTGATCTTGAGGATGTCCGTATTCGCTTTCTGGGCAAGAAAAAGGGCCGGCTGAAGGATATTCAGTCCCAGCTCGCCACCGCAAAGCCAGAAGAACGCCCGGAACTCGGCAAGCGGTTCAATACCGCCAAGCAGTCCGTTGAATCTGCTCTTGAAGCACGGAAAGAAGAACTCGCTCAGCCTCAGGCCGAGATCGTTCAACTCGACGTCAGTCTGCCCGGGCAACCGATGCTGCTGGGTAAGCGTCATCCGGTGACCCGCACGGTCGATGACTTCAAGGATATCGCAGGCCGCCTGGGTTTCGATGTGGCCGACGGTCCGGAAGTCGAAGACGACTACCACAACTTCGTCGCGCTCAATATTCCGGAAGATCACCCCGCCCGCGATCCGCTCGATAACTTCTATCTGGCCGTTGCCAACGCCGGATCCGGGGGGCCGTGGCTGCTGCGAAGTCAGACTTCGACCGTCCAGATCCGCGTGATGGAAAAGACGCCGCCTCCGGTGCGGATTGTTTCCACAGGCCGCGTTTATCGCCCGGATACCGTGGATGCGACGCACTCCTGCATGTTCCATCAGATGGAAGGTCTTTACATCGATTCCGGTGTCACAATGGCCAACCTGAAGACCGTTCTCAAGATGATCGCCGTGCAGTATCTCGGCGATGACATCGAAATCCGCTTCCGTCCGTCCTTCTTCCCCTTCACCGAGCCGTCGGTTGAAGTTGATATTCAGTGGGGCGACAGTTGGATGGAAGTCGGCGGAGCAGGGATGGTCGATCCGAACGTGCTGAAGGCCGTCGGCTACGATCCTGAAAAAGTCTCCGGCTTTGCGTTCGGCCTGGGAATCGAGCGTCTCTGCATGAAACGTTACGGCATCCGCGATATCCGCCTGCTTTACGAAAACGACGTCCGCTTCCTGTCGCAGTTCTAGAGCAAATTCAAAATTCGACTGCAGGCGTTTGCAGGAGCAAATTCAGCATGGCCGGGGGATTGCCGCCCATGCGACTGCAGGCGAAGCATGAAAATGCTCTAAAGCCTGCAGCGCCGTGCTTCTACGATTTCGCGCTGTTCCCATCGCCTGGATTGCCATTCACGTGCGACTCCCTTTCGTGGACGCGCATGAAAAATGCCCGCACTGCTCGCGGGCATTTCGTTTCGGGGTGAATCGCTCTACTTCAGCTGGATATGCAGCGGCTTGGAGCAGTGATTGCAGAGCACGTTCTGATTGGTGAACTCGCGGTCTGCCCGAATTCGCTGGCTGCAGTGAGGGCAATCCACATAGCTGGCCACGAAGTATTCCGTCACGCGGGTCGAGTCGCAGATGAACGGGGCCTGGCAGTGATTGCAGCAGACAGACTGGTCGAGATACGTCGCAGGAACCTTCAGTTCTTTGCGGCAGACCGGACAGTTGCGAAAAATGCCTCGGGCCTCGGTGAGCACAATCGGAGTGGCTTGCTGATGAAGGGGCGACCGCATGACGACGGAGCCCTGGGAGTCGGTCTGCTCATCGATTGTGATTTCCTCCAGTGGCACGAACTGGGGGATGTCCACATAACTCTGCTGCAGGTCTGAATTCAACAGAGCCCGACAGGTTTGACAGGTGATCAGATTGGGTGGCATGTCGTCCCCGCATTCTGGACAGGGACCACCCGGCCAGGCTGGCATGGCAGAGTTCCTTGAAAAACAGACCGTAGACTTGATGAAAAATAACGGAAGATTGCGCGGGAGTCTCGGGAAATGAAAAAAGGAATTGAGACCCGCGGATTGGTGATCGCGTTGAACGCGCCGAGGCGAAATCTGGCCCGCATTCGCCTGCTGCAATGCACCAGCAACCATCTGGTCGAATCAATCCGGCCAGATGGGTAGTGCGCGAAACAATCGTAAAGTGTAAGGGCTCCGCGATGAAATGAGAACTACTTTCGCGGCAGGCAGAACAACTTTGTGGAGGTTTTCAGGTACATCCGTCCATTGGCCACGACCGGCGTCGAGTACGAAAGATCGCCCAGGGCAACGCGTCCGAGTTCCTTGAACTCGCGTCCGGCGGAAAGGACGACCACTGTCCCCGCTTCGTCGATCATGTAGAGTCGGCCTTCGAGCCAGATCGGCGAACCGCTGAAGTTCCCGTCGATCCGCTCCGTCCAGAGTTCGTTCCCCGACGGCAATTCCACGCAGGAGGCGATGCCGCCGTCCAGGATCATGAAGTACAGTCCGTCCTTGTAGATCGGGGTCGGAACGTACGGAATGCTGCGGGTGAGCTTCAGTGTCGGTTCGACAGTCCCTTTCTGATCAAGCGGAACGGCGAACAGATTGCGGCCTTTTCCGCCTCCGCCACTCACGGCCACAACGTGATCTTTACAGAGCACGGGGGAACCGACGGTCCGTTCCGGGAAGCTTTCGGTTCGCCAGATCATCTCACCGGTCTGCACGTTGAGGCCCGAAATTCCCATCATCCCGCTGACGCAGATCACTTCTTCAACGCCATCGGCTCGTGTGCGCACAATCGGCGTCGCATACGACGTGCGGCGGAATTCCCGGTCGGTTCGCCAGGCTTCCTTTCCGGTTTGCAGGTCAAACGCGGCGACCAGACTCGGCCCCTTCATGTCCTTGGGCACCAGGACCAGATTGTTGTGAATGATCGGGGAGCAGGATGGGCCATGTTCGCTGATGAATTCGCCCAGATCGTTCCGCCAGAGTTCTTTGCCGTCCTTAGTCCAGCAGGCGACGATGAACTGACCTTCATCGGCGAAAGCCGCGACCACGTGGGTGCCGTTGGTCGAAGGTGATCCGGATGCGAAGCTGTTCTTGTTGTGGACATGGACCGTGTTCAGGGCCAGATCCCGTTCCCACTTCTGCTTTCCAGTGGCCGCATCCAGACAGATCAGCCGGCGGACTTCGCCATCATTCAGCCCCGTCGTGAGATACAGATCCTCTTCCCAGACGATGGGAGAGGAGTGGGACATGCCGGGCAGTTCGAGGGTCCAGGCGTAATCGTCTTCGGTCCAGGTGGTCGGAAATCCGGTTTCCAGCGAGATTCCCTGTCCATTGGTGCCGCGAAAGCGAGGCCAGTTGTCCGCCTGGAGAGGCTCCACGATGAGCAGTACCGTCGACAGAAACAACACCGTGAAACACCAGCGAAGCATGAGGAACTCCTTGGAACACAAGAGCCGGGATAATGATCTGCGTGGGACCCGTGGGTACCGTCCGGAACTGGGGGTGAGCGCGATCGACAAGGCCTGAGACGAATCTGGCGAGCCGGGTGGGAACGCAGGAAACTTAACATATCAAATCCCACTGGTGTTCACCACTGAGTCTATCCCGGGAAGCCGAAACGAGTTAGAGGTTGACCGGGATGAGGGGCGGCTCGCGAGAATCTGGCGGAAGTGCGAGAGTCGACTGAACGGCGACAGGGCGATTGTGTCGATGAGACTGCAGCGGCGGGCGGAAATAGCCCTAGCTTGATCGAGTTCCCGCTGATCACCATAATCTCACCGCGACGCAACAGAAATCCAATCCTTCTGCTTCTCAGATCCTGCATGGGCGGGAATCTGCGACAACCTTCCGGCTTCCGCTTTCGCAGCGGAGTTCAATGGCGAATCCACTATGAAAACAGACGAACTGCGCGACGCTTATCTCGATTTCTTTGTCGGCAAAGGCTGTATCCGCCGGCCCAGTGATGTTCTGGTGCCCAACGATCCCACCGTCCTGTTCACGCCGGCGGGGATGAACCAGTTCAAGAACGAGTTCCTCGGCATCGGCAAACTCGAGTTCACCAAGGCGACCACCTGCCAGAAATGTCTGCGAACCGGCGACATCGGCAACGTCGGTGTAACGGCCTATCACCACACGTTCTTCGAGATGCTCGGTAACTTCTCGTTCGGAGACTACTTCAAGCGGGAAGCCATCCACTGGGCCTGGGAATTTCTGACCGACAAGAAGTGGCTCGGCCTCGATCCCAATCGGCTGACAGTCACGGTTTATCTGGATGACGATGAAGCCTTTGAAATTTGGGAGAAGGAAATCGGGCTTGATCGGAGTCGCATCTCCCGCGAAGACGAGTACGAAAACTTCTGGCCAGCCGGTGCGCCGACCGACGGACCAGACGGTGTTTGCGGTCCGTGCAGCGAAATCTACTACCATCCGCCGACTGGAGGCAAAGAAGTCGAGATCTGGAACCTGGTCTTTACGCAGTTCAATCGCGTCGGCAGCCCGCCGGACAACCTGAAACCGCTGCCGATGAAAAACATCGACACCGGGATGGGACTCGAACGAACCGCAGCCGTGCTGCAGGGCGTCGAAAGCAATTTCGAGATCGACTCGCTCCGCCCGCTCTGCGACACCGTGGGCGACGTCCTCGGCGTGAAGTACGACTTCTCCGGCGAGCACGGCCGGGCGATGCGTCGAATTGCCGACCACGTGCGTGCAGTCACGATGTGCGTGCACGAGAACGTGCTGCCGGATAATAAGGAGCAGGGCTATGTCGTGCGTCAGCTGCTCCGGCGAGCCGTGCTCGAAGCCTACCTGATCGGCAAGCAGGAACCGGTGCTGCACAAGCTCGTTCCGAAAGTGGTCGAGATGCTCGGCAAGCCGTATCCGGAACTCAAAGAGTCGGTCGGCTCGGTGCAGTCGGCCATTCAGGAAGAAGAAGACGCCTTCCTCGACACGATCGAACGCGGGCTCAACCGCTTTCAGCGATGCCTGGACGATGCGAAGTCGACCGGAATCATCACCGGGAAAGATGCTTTCCAGCTGCATACGACTGACGGCTTCCTGTACGAACTGACCGATGCTCTGGCCGCTCGTCACAATCTGAAAGTCGATCGGATGGGCTTTGAGCAACTGATGGAAGAGCACGGGATCATCAGCAACGCCGGCAAGCAGAAGTCAGTCATGGCTGAAGGCCCGCTCGATGCCATTCGCAAGACGTCCGGCGGCACCGAATTCGTTGGGTATGAGTCCTCGTCGTGCGAGGCGAAAGTCGTGGGGATCATCGCTGAAAAGCAACTCGTCGAGGAAGTGACGGAAGTCGGCCATCGCGACCTCATCGCTGTCGTTCTCGACAAGACAGCATTTTACGGCGAGTCGGGTGGTCAGGTTGGCGATACCGGCACACTGACCGCCGACGGCATTGAGTTTACCGTACAGGACACGCAGAAGGATGGCGATCTGTGGTTGCACATTGGCCATCTGAAGCAGGGTACGCTGAAAGTCGGACAGAGTCTGAAGTGTGAAGTCGACGATGAGCGACGACACGCCATTCGCCGTGCCCACTCGGCGACACATATCATGCACTACGCTTTGCGAACGACTCTGGGCGATAACGCGACGCAGCGTGGTTCCAAGGTTCAGCAGGACGAACTCCGCTTCGACTTCGCTCAGAAGAAGCCGCTCTCGCCCGAAGAACTGTGCCGCATTGAAGACATCGTGAATACTCACATCGCTGAAGGTTCAGCCGTGACCACGAAGCTGATGGCCATTGAAGAGGCTCGTGAAGTCGGGGCGATGGCTCTGTTCGGCGAGAAGTACCCGGACAAAGTCCGCGTGGTCTCGATTGGCGAGTTCAGCAAGGAACTCTGCGGCGGAACGCATCTGGCGAACTCCGGCCAGGTGGGCATGTTCAAAATTGTTGCCGAAGAGCCGGTTGCCAAAGGCGTGCGCCGTCTTGTCGCCTACACTGGCGAGAAGGCTATGGCCGAGATGCGGAACAAGGAGACGTTGCTGCGGGACATCATGAGCGAACTCAAAGTCGGATCGGCCGACGAAGTGCTTCGCAAACTGGAGTCGCTGCAGAATGAGCTCAAAGAAACGAAACGAAAGCTGTCGGAACAAATGCGGCAGTCCATTGGCGATGACGTCTCGAATCTCCTCGCCGAAGCCGAGAAGGTCGACGGCGTCGCTCTGGTGGCTCACTTCGTGCCGAACGTCGATAAGGATGTGCTGCGAGATTACGCGGATCGATTGCGAAAGAAAGCTCCAGCTGCAGTTATTCTGGCTACGGATATCGACGGTCGCGTCGCACTGCTCGCCGGCGTGAGCACAGACCTGATAAAGACGAAAGGCATGAATGCGTCGAACTGTGTCAAAGCAGCCGCCAAACTCGTCCAGGGCGGGGGCGGTGGACGTCCTGATCTGGCCGAAGCCGGCGGGAAGGATCCTTCCAGGATCGACGAGGCTCTGAAAGCCGGGCTGGAGAACTTCCGCAGTCAGCTGTCTTCTTAAATGAACGGCCGGTGAAGATCATGGAGAACGTGTTAAATCCGTTTGATACGTTCTCCTTTTCCTTTGAATCATCTGCCCGTTGGGTATGATCCGATCCCGGGCCACGAGAGAGCCCGAGAAACTGACTCGAAGGAATTTAGATGATCATCAAGGCCCAGCCCGACGGCCAGATTGCCCGCGCGTTGCGCAGTCACAAAGGACTCAAATTGCTCAAGATGACGCAGAGTGGCGTCTATTGTCTCGCTGATGAAGAGACCTATCGGGCACTCACAGGCGGATCATCTAACGGAAAAGGCTCGACATCGGATCAGCCCGCCAATGCCACGGAGCAGCAGGATCCTCAGCAACCTACTTAGTTCTTAGTCGCGGCCTGATGCGGGCGGTCCCCAGCCACCGCCGCCCGGTGTTTCTATTCTCAGACGTTGACCTGCTTTCATCTGCACAGCGAAGCAGCCGGGCAGTGGCGACTCGTTGCCGTCAGAGTCCACCAGAGTAGTCTCGCCAGGCTTGCCTGACAAACCTCCGTTGAGCCCGAACGGCACGAACTGCCCCCGTCGCTGCGCGAGCAGTGTCACAGAGAGGGTTGTGAGGAACTCAAGTTCTCGTAGCAGTCCGTCTCCGCCCGGATGCTGGCCATCTCCGCCCGATTCTGTTCTGATTGCATGACGGCGAACGCGGACTGGAAAACGATGTTCCAGAATCTCGACATCCGTCATGCGTGTATTCGTCATGTGCGTATGCACCGCATCGCAGCCGGCAGCATAGGGGGTCGCACCCGATCCCCCGCAGATCGTTTCGTAATAGCCGAATGTCCGGTCGCCGAACGTGAGGTTATTCATCGTCCCCTGACTGGCCGCGGCTCGCCCGAGAGCCCCCAGAAGCACATCGACAACACGCTGCGAGGTCTCGACATTCCCGCCGACAACAGCCGGGCAATCTGCCGGATCGGGCTTTGCCGGAGGATTCAGCAGGCACTCGGGCAGCTCGAGATCGATAACATCGAGTACACCGCTGTTGAGGGGGACATCTTCGTTGATCAGGCAGCGGAACACGTAGAGCAGGGCGGCTGTGACGATGGCTCGATTCGCGTTCAGGTTGGAGGACAGGACGGGACCTGTGCCGGTGAAGTCGACGCGGGCACGTCCCTCGCCGATGGCAATCGTGACGGCGATGGGACTTCCATCGTCAAGGTGATCGACGAAGCGATGTTCTCCTTGAGGAAATGCGGAGAGAGCCAGTCGCGTCTTCTCGGCTGCTGCGGCCCGGATCTGCGCGACATAGTGGAAGACGGTCGTTTCGTGATGTTCGTTGACGAGTCCCCGCAGTTGTCGGACGCCGATCTCATTCGCCGCCATCTGAGCCCGCAGGTCCGCCAGATTCTCTTCGATGCGTCGGGCCGGCCAGGGAGCCTCTTTCAGAATGTTTCGCAGTTCCGGGAAATAATCCCGTTCAGACGACTGCAGCAACATGGGACGGATAACGACACCTTCCTCGGCGAGATTCTTCGAGAACGGCGGCATGCTTCCCGGCGTAATTCCGCCGATGTCTGCGTGGTGGGCTCGCGAAGCGACGAGGAACTGCAGCCGCCCATTGTCTCCGACCACCGGGGTAACGACGGTGATATCCGGCAGATGAGAGCCGCCACGATACGGGTCGTTCGTGACGAACACATCGCCGGCTCGCATTTTCGGAAACGCCTGGAGCATGTGCCGCACGGTTTCACTCATGGCTCCAAGATGAACCGGCACATGCGGCGCATTGGCGATGAGACTTCCCGTGCGATCGAACACCGCACAACTGTAGTCGAGTCGCTCTTTCACATTGACCGACTGAGCGGTCTGTCGGAGGGTTTCTCCCATCTGTTCGGCAATGGACGCGAACTGGTTATGAAACAACTCCAGTAGAATTGGCGAGGTCTCTTCGGAAGGCTCTTCGTTCCGAGGGTGGCTGGCGGTGGTTGCCGTTTGCGTGATCTTCAGCATGCCTTTCCCGTCGACGGCTGCGGTGAATCCCGGCTCGACGAAGACGACCGAATGAGCATCGACGATCAACGCGGGACCGCCGACGTTAAGGCCCGCTCGCAGGCGGGTTCGCTGTTTGACGAGAGCTTCCTGCCAACTGCCGTGCACGAAGACCCGGGTCGTTTGCTCTTGCTGGTCCGTGTTGTCGTCCGGCGTCTGTGCGTCTCCGATTAACGCCTGTTGTGTGGCGGCGACCAGTTCGACACGAGCCGTGACGATCTCCAGGGGATGTCCGGTTCGCCGGTAGCCAAACCGTTTGAAGAACTCCCCGTCGAAAGCCGAGCGGAAATCGCCATTGGCAGGCCGTTCGATGGTGAGCGGCGTTTCCGTGCCGAGATAACGCAAGTCGAGGGAGCGGAGTTCGGCGACCGCTTCTTCCACGGGAATGCCCTGTGCCGTGAGAGTGGTCCGAGCCTCGTCACGTAGTGAGGTGAATAGTTCTTCGAGTTGCTCGGCCGGCGTTTCCTCGTAACGTCGAAGCACGGATCGGGCAGCGATCTGCCGTCGATTTCCACAGCCGATTCCGTATGCGCTGAACAGGCTCGCGAGGGGATGGATCAGGATCTGAGGGAATCCGACTTCAACCGCGAGCGCACAGGCGTGCTGCCCGCCGGCTCCACCGAAGCTGACCATCGTGTGTTCCGCCGGATCGTAGCCTCGAGCAACCGAGACGCGACGAATGGCCCGGGCCATCAGAATGTTGGCGATCTCCAGGAACCCTTCCGCCAGTTCTTCCACGGAATAGCGCCGCCCCAGTGGAGACGCGGCGACGTCATCGCACAGGGTCTGCAATTTGGTTCGGACGGCGGCTTCGTTCAGTGGGAAGGGGAAGTGGGCCGGGATGATTCGCCCTGTAATCAGATTCATATCGGTCACGGTGAGCGGGCCGCCGCGTCCGTAACAGCAGGGGCCGGGATCTGCGCCAGCCGACTGCGGGCCGACCAGAAGACGGACGCCGTCGAAGTGACAGATGCTGCCTCCCCCCGCGGCTACCGTTTCGATGGCAAGCATTGGAGTGGCGATGCGAATGCCAGCCTTCACCGATTCATATTCTCGATGAAATCGGCCATCAAACCGACAGACATCGGTGCTCGTGCCGCCCATGTCGAACCCGATAGCCTGTTTCAGGTCGTATTCCTCCCGCACCTGGGCAATGCCAACCACGCCGCCCGCCGGACCGGAAAGAATGCTGTCCTTCCCAAAAAAGTGATCCGCAGCTACGAGTCCGCCGCTGGAGGTCATCAGCTCCAGCTGACTCCCCGGCAGCGACTGCTGGATGGATGCAATGTACCTCTGCAGGACCGGATTCAGATATGCGTCGATCAACGTCGTGTCCCCTCGGGCAATCAACCCGATCAGTGGGCTGACGCGATGAGAGACGCTGACGTGCAGGAACCCGATTTCCGTGGCAACCCGGGCGATACGTTCCTCGTGAGCCGGATTCTTCCAGGCGTGCACGAGGCAGATTGCGACTGCCCGGAAGCCGTCGTCATACAGACGCTGCAGATCTCGTTGGACCTGTCTCAAATTCGGCGACACCAGAATGTTGCCGTCTTCGGCGATTCGTTCGTCGACTTCGAGGATCGACTCCGACAACGGGGAGGGTTTCTCGATTTCCAGATCGAACAGTCTGGGCCGATCCTGATGTCCGATCTTCAGAGCATCACCGAAGCCGGCCGTGGTGACGTAAACACAGCGTGCTCCCCGGCGTTCGAGCAGGGCATTGGTGCCCCGCGTCGTTCCAAGGCGAACCTGTACCGCCGGGATGGCTTCGTGACGCGATCGTCCGAGCAGATACCGGATGCCGACTACGGGAGCTTCTTCTCCCCCGACCAGTTCGTAGTTCCGACCGACGAACTCATCCGGCAGCCGGTCTCGGAGAGTCAGTCCGCCGGAGGGATCAGAGTCCACCACCGTGGTCTCGAACGGAGTCTCGCCGCTAAGACGAAACGTATACCCGCTCCAGACTCCGGGGGGATCCTGCCGGCGACTCGGATCGTGGATGGATCGAGCGACCGAAGACGCCACACCGCCGATGACCACGCCGGACGAAAGTGTTTTGTGTGTCAACGCCTGGCCGGATGGGCTACGGGCAACCAGATCCGTAAAGGTGCCGCCGGCATCAATGGCGAATTTCCAGCAGGTGGTGGAAGAGGCAGTCAAGAATCAAATGCCTTGTCTGAGAGCTCAAAAAAAGGAACGTCGGGCAGGTTGGGCGCGATCCATACTTACTGAAACCTGGCGGCAAAATGAAGCCGTCCCGTCGGGTTTGTGGTTGCTCACCGTTCATGGGGAGCGGATGTCGATCGTCACACGGCCTCGATCACTATGTGAAAAAAGTGCGCAGGGCGAATTTGACATTGAGTTTTTCGCAGAAAACGCGAAGATATGCCTTCGGTGCTATCTGTACACGTTGCGATTGTGCCTTTTTTGCCACATGGTACACTTTTTGCCACGTTTGGTTATTCGAGGCGCGGAAGTCGGAGGAATCACACAGTTCGTGGCGATGGATCGTCCAGCCTAGCGGAAAAAGGGTAGCCACAATGTTTAAAGCAATTTATGAAGACGAAGCCGGGTTCATCATCTCGGCCGAACTGGTGCTGATCGGCACCATCCTGATTCTGGGACTGATCGTCGGGCTGAGTTCAATTCAGCACGCGATTGTATCAGAATTGAACGATGTCGGAGATGCGGTGGGCAGTTCTAACCAGAGCTACTGGTACACCGGGTTCTCCAGCGAGAAGGGTTTTGGCAACGGTTTCAAAGCTTACACCCGAGGTTCAGCGGCAATGGATGAAGTGGATGACTGCGATTTCGACGAATGTGAAATCGCCTGTGATGTGCCTGTGAATGAAGGCCCGAAGGACAACGACTGAGTCGGCAATCACAGTTGAGTATGCAAGCGTTGCAGCGGAGTTTGACTCCCTGCAACGTTTTTTTCATTCTGGACGATTGTTCCCGTTCGGTCCGTTTCTGTTTTCCCTGTTGAAGTCGGAATGCCTTTGGGCTTAGAATTCGGGAAGTTCCCTGTCCGACGAATTGATGTGGGGAAAGTACGCACGGCCGGAGCAACTCTCTCGCTGTGGCAAACGCTCGTACGGATGACGTACCGGCTTCGCTGCCTCGCTCTCGTCGGACGATTATGAACAGGAGGCATGGATGGCCATTTCAGGTATTGGGGGATCCGGCGGCAATATGCCGGTGTCCCGCGTCAATCACCCGGTTCAACAGACACCGTTTCAGCCGACTCCGGGAGGAATTCGCGTTCCGACCGATCAGCTGGACATCTCTCCGATGGCACGCATGATGTCTGAACTGCAATCTCTCGAGGAGAATGACCCTTCCCGCTCGGAATTGATTGCCCGGATTCGCGACGAAATTGCGAATGGCACCTATGATACCGATGAGAAGCTGGAAGCGGCACTGGCGAACTTTCTCCGCCAGGTTCAAAACGATAGCTGATAGACGCGGCTGACGAGACAATCGCAGACGGAGCCAAGATCGGCTCCTGGGAGTAGTGCACATCGTGAGTGGTTTGGGGAATGTCACCGTTACCGCCAGTCCCAAGGAAAAGTTTCGGGAATACCTGGCGACACAGAAAATGCGTCTGACTCCCGAGCGGGAGATCATCGTCGATGAAGTCTTCGACAACCACGAACACTTCGATGCGGAAGAACTCTCTGAGCGTCTTCGGGCCAGCGGTCGGAAGCGAGTCAGCCGTTCGACTGTTTATCGCACGCTGGAGTCGATGGAATCCGCTGGCTTGATTCGCAAGGTTGCCCGTCCGAACGGCAGCGAAATCTGGGAGCACGACTACGGTTACCCGCAGCACGATCACCTGATCTGTCGGAAATGCGGGGAACTTCAAGAGTTCCACAACGACGAGATCAAAGCGATTCTGGAAACGGTCGCCGATAAGATGGGGTTCTTTATGGATGGACACCGTCTGGAAGTTTTCGGCTTATGCAGCAATTGTCGTCGGGCTCCTGTCCGTCGCCATCGCAAGCTCGATATGATCTAACCGGACCGATCTTCGGCCTGATCGCTTCTGCTACTGCTCCCGGCAAGCGTCGGAATCGTGCGAGCAGCTTTCCTGTTTTTGTCTGGATGCTCGTATTGTCCACCCCAAGTGCTCACCTGACCGGGATTTGCGGAGCGGGGATGAGATCGCTCGCAGATTATCTCTGCGATCGCGGCTGGATGGTTTCCGGTTCTGACGCCGTCGTCCCGCTTTCTGTCCGACAGCATTTTCTGCGTCGAGGAATCCAGGTCCATCAGGGACACGAGGCGGGAAATGTACCGCCAGAGTGTTCCGCACACATTTACAGTCTGGCAGTCGGAGAAGAGAACTCTGAACGGATCGCGGCGACACGAGCTGGCGTTCCCTCGTTCAGCTACGCGGAGTATCTCGGGCAGACACTCCAGAATCGACGCGGGATTGCCATCGCGGGGACGCACGGCAAGACAACCTGCTCGCTGCTGCTTCATCATCTCCTGCAGACCGCGGGGTACGATGCGGGACTGATTGCCGGGGGAAAGCTTCAGCAGCAGGACAACTCGGGACACTTCGGACGTGAATCGGAACTGATCGTCGAAGCTTGTGAGTTTCGCGGCTCGTTTCTGCAACTGCAGCCTCGGCTGGCGGCGGTGTTAAATGTCGAAGCCGACCACTTCGACTGCTATCCGGATGGGCGTTCGCTTCTTCAGGCGTTCCGGGATTTCACGCATCGCATTGACCGATCGGGCCTGCTCATCGCCAATGCCGATTGCGCCGCCACGTTGCGGACCATCGCGGATTCGCGGTGTTCCGTCGCTCTGTTTACGACCGAGCCCACCGCAACGTTCTTACCCGATGCCGAGATCTGGCGAATTTCCGAGATCGTGGAGTCGGCAACCGGCACTTCATTCACGCTGCGTCACAACGACGAACTTCTCTCGCTGGCTCTGACGGTCTGCGGGCGTCATCAGGTCATGAACGCCACTGCCGCAGGGCTGTTGGCCCGTCAGGTTGGACTTTCATGGGAGTCCATCGCGGAAGGACTGCGAACGTTTCCTGGCGTGGATCGCCGTTTCCACCTCCGCGGGCGGCGGAATGGGGCCTACTTGATCGACGACTACGCCCATCACCCCTCGGAACTGCGGGCCACGTTTCAGGCGGTTCGGCAGCGTTTTCCCGGCAGCTACATTCGAGCCTTTTTCCAGCCGCATCAGATTCAGCGGACAGAGATGCTCCTCGATCAATTCGCTGATGCTTTGCTCGAAGCCGACGAGACCACTATCCTGCCCATCTTCGCTGCGCGCGAAACCCCGGATGACCGGGTTCGCTCGACGGCCGAAAAACTGGTCGAAGCCGGAAACAGCCGCGGAGGACGCTTTGCATTCTGTCCCAGCCTTGACCAAATGCGTTCCAGACTGGACGATTCACGACACGTTATGACAGGATCCCGAGCAGAAGTGATAGTGACGCTCGGAGCAGGAAACATTGATCGGATCTATGATGAGCTGCCTGGATTCCTTTGCTGAAATTACTCGACAGGATGAACCCCTGGCCCCGTACACCTGGCTGAAGCTGGGCGGACCGGCTCAGTACCTGATCGAGCCCCGGACCATGGACGAACTGGCCGCTGTGCTGCAGTGCTGCCAGAAAGAAAAACTTCCGGTCCATGTGCTGGGTGAAGGTTCGAATTTGCTGATTCGCGATGAAGGCGTCAGCGGCGTCGTGTTGCGACTCAACAACGGCGACTTCTGCAAAGTGGAAGTCGACGGGACAACGGTCAAAGCCGGAGCAGGGGCTCTGCTTTCGCATGTCATTTCCCGCAGCGTGGCTGGTGGACTGACCGGGTTGGAAGAACTGGCCGGAATCCCCGGAACGATCGGCGGAGCGGTTATCGGAAACGCCGGGACGCGCAGCGGAGAGATCGGAACCAAGGTCGTCTCCATCGATGTGATGAATCACGAAGGTAAGATCGAAACGCTGTCCAGCGAGATGATCGGCTTCGAGTACCGCAACAGCCACCTGGGCAATGCCATCGTGATTTCCGCGACATTGCAGCTGAGCGAAGATGATCCGAACGAGATCACGAAGCGATTGCGGAAAACGTGGATCATGAAAAAGGCTTCGCAGCCTCTTTCGTCGCAGTCTGCGGGCTGTGTCTTCAAGAATCCACGCGGACTTTCCGCAGGTTCGCTGATTGAACAGTCGGGCTTGAAGGGAACGCGCGTGGGGGACTGCGAAGTCAGCGATCTGCACGCGAACTTCATCATCACCCACGAGAACTGCACCAGCGACGATGTCCTGCGACTGATCAACCTGGTTCGCTCCAAGGTGCAGGATACGCACGACATCGAACTCGAACTCGAGATCAAAACCTGGCCGTAGGCGAAACCGTCTCCCACACGCACCGGGTTAAGACATCATCGAGAAGGGTGACCCGTCCGTGACGAACGGGCCTCCCTCGTTAGTTCCATTGCGAGATCGAACGATGAAAACCTCGCGACTCGGTTGCGAGGTTTTTTTCTGCGCTGTTACTGTTCGAGGACCGCGAACAGGAGAACCCGCTGATGGAACAGTCTCATCCCCCCGCTTTGGATTACTCGCAGATTCCCGAACCCCTTCGGGAGATCTTCGAAACAATTGAGAACGAACTGACGTGGCTGCACGGGCGGTGGATCATGTACCGGCAGCTGTTCGGAGCCGATCAACAGACGCTCGACCTGTTGAATCAGTCCGCACCGACATTCTTCGGCATGCTGCAATTTCTGTGGCTCGATTACGTGGTGCTGGAGATCTGCAGTCTGACTGACCGGCCCCGGTCTTTTGGACGGGACAATCTGGTTCTCCGGCAACTTTATGAAAAGCTCGATCGCGAGGCTTATGCGAAGCTCGTCGAACAGCTCGAACAAAAGGGGGAACTGGTCGAGCAGTGCTGCGGCAAATTGCGGACGATTCGTAACCGCCGTATCGCTCACCGGGATCAGCGAGCCGCTCTCGGGGCGTACCAGACGCCGATCCTTGGCGTTTCGCGCAAAGATGTCGACGATGCTCTCGTGGCCATGCGGGACTACGTGAACTGCTTCCGGATGGAGTTCCTGGGATCAGAAATGGCATTCGATCAGTTCGAACTTCCTGACGATGCAACGACACTGCTGTCGCATCTTGAAGCCGCTGTGCAGAACCGGAAAACACAGACGGATGCCGACTGATGGATGCGATCGTTCCCCCCGAACGAAGGCGTCTCAGTAGATCTCCGCAGCTCGTTTCACGGATACTGAACACATTGCACCTGTGTTGCCGATTCTATCGATCGGGAACGTCGTGAGCTGCTGCAATCATGGGAATCTTTTCGGCCTTCGGGTCATCATGACCTACGATTCTTTCGGGGATCAGACCCGCCTTCAGCCACCGCTCCTGCACTGACGTTTCCGGAAAACAGACATGTTGCCAGACGACATCAGGGGTCCAGCCAAACCGCCTCAATTTTGCGTCCTGCCGTCTCAGAGCAACGTCATGCGTGTCGACGCTGCCGCTCCACGAGTAAAGTAAGTCTTGAATGAAGTCTTTTGTCTTGTCCAACGAAACAATCGAACGTCTCCGGGAAATTCATCGCGCCGTTCAGCAGGAACAGCTGCGACCGCAACTGCGGTTCGCGTTCAGCACCGACAATCTCATTCTGCTCGGAATGATTACTGTTCTCGTGGTGATTGCCCTGCTGATGCTCTCGTTCGTCCATCCGCAGACGGCCGCCAGCCAGGACCAGATGGACCAGGATCGGCGGGAAATCGTCGAAGCTTACCAGGATGACCAGTTCTTTGAGATCTCGCTCGGCGAGGCAGAATCGATGGTCCCGAGTGTGCACGCACCGGACAGTGTCGACGTCATCAACTACGAAGCCGTGCTTACGATTCAGGGGACGGTGAAGGACTACATGGCCGCGGATACATCAATCCGACAACGGGAGAACCGGATCCGGGCCGAGGTCGGAGCGGTGATCAATTCTGCTTCGCCCGAGAAAATTGCCGAGCCGAGTCTTTCGCAACTTCGCACCGAGATCAGAGTGGCGGTGAACTCGATCATTGGCGAAGAGAAGATCAACGAGGTGAACTTCTCCCATTTCACCCGCTACACACTGCGGTCGTCGGCCCACTCAGGGGATTGATCCGACCTGCCGCTGATCTTCAAGCACGTTGAGCGGCAGCACGGCATTCATGGAGCCGGAGCGGAAGCCCGCCAGATCGATTGTCACATAGCGGAAGCCGAGTGCCTCGAACTGCTGAACGATTTCGTCCCGAGCTTCCGTCGTTGAGAGCCGCTCGATGGCCTCGCGGGGAACTTCGATCCGGGCCAGCTCATTGAACTCATGGCGGACTCGCAGTTCGAACAGACCAAAGCGTGTCTTGAGGAACCGCTCCGCTTCGTCGACGCGACGAACCCGTTCGACGGTCACTTCGAGGCCATGTGCAATTCGGCTCGAAAGGCAGGGGGACGCGGGCTTGTTCCAGACCGGCAACTCCCAATGAGCAGCCAGCTCGCGGACATCGGCTTTGTTCAAACTCGCTTCGACGAGCGGACTGCGAACGTCGTGCTGGGCAGCCGCCCTGAGCCCCGGTCGATAGTCGCCGAGATCGTCGATGTTGGTGCCGTTCACAATCACATCAAGGTTCAGGCCCTGCTGCTGAAGAGCCGCGGCACGGTGAGCGGTGATAGTCGAATAAAGCGTGTCTTTACAATAGAAGCAACGGTCTCCGACGTTGGCGCGATACTGGTCCTTCTCGAACTCCGTCGTTTTCAGAACCACGAGCGGAATGCCGATCAGTTCCGCAATGTCGCGTGCTTCTTCCACAGTGCCTCGCGGAACCGATGGGCTGTCGGCGATCAGTGCTGTGGCGTTTCCGGGAGCGGCGACGGCGGCGGCTTTCGCCACGACGGTGCTGTCGACTCCGCCGGAAAAGGCGACGCCGACGCGTCCGTAATCGCGAAGAATCTGCAGTAGCTCGTCCCGCTTCTGCTCAACTGTCCGGACACTCATGGGCTTCGACTCTGGCAACTGTCTGCTCAAATTTTCACTCGTTCCCGTCAGCCGGTCCGCTTGAAGGCGACCTGTTCACAGGAATTCTACACAAAACGCCCGCCGGGGCGAAAAATGAGGCGATTGCGAAACCGACCTCTGGCGGTATAAACTAACGACCAAGGCATGAATTCGCATCCGCAGAGCCGATACAAATCTTTCCCCGGCTCCGGTTCCCTCCTCAAGTGGAAGTTCTGGCAGAACACGAGGCGAAAACGATGAACCATTCCGTAGCTCGACGGTCTCCCCGAACATTCCCCGGCTTGCTGGCCTTGATGGTGTTCTGCGGGATGCTGTTGGTTGACACTTCGGACCTGCAGGCTCAACTGACGACGGAACATCGTCGCACACTGACTGAACTCCGTCGCGACGTTTCCCGAGTCTCTTCGCTGATCCGCCGGAAGGATTACGATGAGGCCGAGGCTGCCCTCAGTGAAGCGGAACAAGCCCTGCAGAAAGTCGCCAGTGAAGCCGGCCTGGAAGAGGATGATCGAGCTCTTGCGTCAATCCAGCGAACGATTGAAATTCAACGAAAGAATCTGGCACGAGCCACCGGCGACGGGGAGCCGGGCAACGCCGGAGTAAGCTTCTCCAAAGATGTCGCCCCGATTCTGGCTGAGAATTGTGTCGGCTGCCACGATGACGGTGCGGCCGGCGGATTGCGGCTCGATACATTTGCTGGAATGCGGCGAGGGGGGCGCAGCGGCATCCTGCTCGTGCCCGGTTCCGCAAACCGAAGTCTGCTCGCCCTGAAGTTAATCGCCAATCCCCCCGCTCGCATGCCCAAGAATGGCAATCCACTGGGGCAGCAGGAGATTGAAACGATCGCTGCCTGGATCACCCAGGGAGCCAAGTTCGACGGGAAAGATCAGAACACGACCATGTCGGATCTGGCAACGGGAGCCGACGACAAGAAAATGACAGAGATCAAAGTGGCCAAGCCGGATGGCACCGAAACCGTCTCGTTCACGAAAGATATCGCTCCCATGCTCGTGACCTTCTGTCACGGCTGCCACAGTGGAGCCAATCCGAACAGCGGGTTTTCTGTCGAGACGTTCGAAAAGATTCTGATCGGCGGCGACAGTGGCGAAGTGCTGATTCCCGGAAACCTGGAAGACAGCCGCCTGTTTCGACTGACCGGCGGACTCGAAAATCCCCGAATGCCGCAGGGGCAGGCCCGCATCACGCGAAAGAACTACGAAGACCTGAAAGCCTGGATCAGTGAAGGCATCAAGTTCGATGGAAACGATCCGAAGCAGCCTCTGCTCGAAATGGTTCCCTCGGCCAGCGACGAACGTCGGATGCAGCTGGCGAATATGACGCCGCAGGAATTCGAGAAGCACCGTCGCGAACAGGGCGATTCGCACTGGCGACGGACGCTGTCGTCTGCCAACCCGGCTTCGGTTACGAACGACGATCTGCTCGTGATGGGGAACGTCGAGCCTCAACGGTTGCAGACCGTCCTCGACTGGGCCGAGCAGATGCGCTCCGGTCTGAAATCGAAGCTTGCTCTTGCCGAGGAACCCAAATGGAAAGGGCGACTGGCGATCTACGTCTTCAAGGATCGTTACGACTACGAAGAGTTCAACCGCTCGATTGAGAACCGCCAGGCGACGGACCTGATGTTTGGTCATGCCCGCGTGACGGCGAGTTACGATATGGCTTATGTCGCGGTGCTCGACACCGGCGATGTTTCCTCGGCGACGACACCGTCTCTCAAGTGGACCCTGTCCAAAGGAATGATCTCGGCTGCCCTGCAGCGTGGTTCGACAACCCGGATGGACTGGCTGACCGAAGGGACCGGCTGGGCACTGGCTGATTCCGAGCTTCGCAATGCCGAGTTCGAACGAGCGCTCATTGTTTCGGCGGCCCGAGCCATTAAAGGCGTGAACCGACCCGACGACCTGTTCAAAGCCGGCACGTTTTCGCCCGAAGTGACCGAGCACGTTGGACTGGTGACGGTGCGGCTGCTAATGAGCAGAGGATCGGGAGAGCAGCTCAAACGGTTCTCCGAAGCTCTGCTGTCGGGCCGCACTATCGAGGAAGCCTGCCGGATCTATAATACGACGCCGGAAGATTTGGGGCGGGCGGTCGCGGCGAGTTTGAACTGATCGAACGGACTTCAAAAGGCAAATCGCGGCGTAAGGCCGCAACAGGATTATGACGACAAGTGATGTCATCATTGTCGGGGGCGGAGTCATTGGACTGGCCACCGCACTGGAACTGGCCGAGCAGGGATGTACGGTAACGGTCGTGGATCGACAGGCCGTTGGCCGTGAATCGTCCTGGGCCGGCGCCGGCATGATTCCCCCAGGAGAGATCCATCTGGCCAGTCCGGGGTATCGTCAGCTCGCCATCGCGAGTTCGGCTCTCTGGCCCGAGTTTTCTGCCCGTGTGCACGAACTGACCGGCATCGACGATGAATACCACAACTGTGGAGCGGTGATTCTTCCGCCTGCCGATGATCCCGCAGCGATTGGCGACGAGATCGCAGACTGGCACACTCAGCAGATCGAAACGCAATTGCTGGAGGGTGATCAACTCCGTCAGACGAGTTCGCGGTTCTTCAAAGGGCTGGACAGGGCCTATCTGCTGCCGGGACAGGCGCAGGTTCGCAATCCCCGTCATCTCAAAGCGTTGATTGCCGGTTGCCGAAAACTCGGCGTGCAGATCCGCGAAGATGAGTCGATCGAACGGATGACGGTTCAGGGGAACCGACTGGTCTCGGTCAGCTCTGAACACGAAGAATTCTCGGGCGATCGGTTTCTCATCACGGCTGGAGCCTGGTCGGGCTTCTTCGGGGAGCTGCTGAACGTCACGCTGCCCGTCGCACCGGTCCGTGGTCAACTGGTTATGGTGCAGTTGCCGGAACCATTTCCGTTCATCGTCGAGCAGGGCAAACGATACCTCGTGCCCCGGCTGGATGGTCGCCTGCTGATTGGCTCGACCGAATCGCTGGTTGGGTTCGATCGCACCGTGGAGCCCGATACGATCGAGGTTCTGCAGGAGTTTGCCGCGAGCATTCTTCCGGAGGTTGAGCGGCTCCCGGTGGAACGGTCCTGGTGCGGGTTTCGGCCCGCTGCGACCGACCGTTTGCCTGTTCTCGGCCAGGCTCCCGGAATCGAGAACGTCATCATCGGGACGGGCCATTATCGGGCAGGACTTTCCCTTTGTCCTGTGACCGCCCGAATTCTCAGCGATCTAGCCCTGGGACGGGACGTGGAATTCGATCTCCATGACTTCCGTCCGGAACGTTTCGCCGAGCCTGTTGCTGAACACGTCTAGAAGCCACCCGGAATACCTATGCCGTCAATCGCAGTCATTGGAGCCGGGCCCATCGGTCTTGAAGCGGCTCGACAGTCCATCGAACAGGGCTGGTCCGTTACGGTCTTCGAGCAGGGACGTATCGCCGATGCCATTCATCGGTGGGGATACGTGAAGATGTTCTCTCCACGGGAATGGAATTCCACGCCGGGCGGGCGAACTGCCATCGATTACGAGGTGCCGCTGGAAGAGTGTGAATCGGGCGACGAGTTCGCCACAGGCTATCTGGAACCGTTGGCCCGCTGGATCGAGTCTCGCGCAGAAGTGTTGACAGGAACCCGCGTTCGCGGCATCAGCAGAAGCGACTGGCTGAAAGGGGATCGAATCGGCGAACGGTCAGGACAGCCGTTCCGTCTCCTCATTGAGACCGCCGATCAGGAGGCGATCCACACCTCCGACATCGTGCTCGACTGCAGTGGAGTCTTCAGCACTCCCTCCCGTGCCGGAGCCGGCGGGATTTGCTGTCCGGGAGAACGGTCGAATGCCGATCTCATTGAGTACGGCGTCCCGACCGCATCGCGGTTCGCAACGATCGCGGAGAAAAAGAGAGTTCTCGTCCTGGGCAGTGGATATTCAGCCGCGACGATGGTCTCGGAATTATTGAAGCGAGCCGGCGATCAGCAAGCCGAGGTGATCTGGTCGACCCGGTCGTGTCGCCCAGAAGGGCCGCTTATTCCGATTCCGGACGATTCCCTCCCCGCACGTAATCAACTGAGCTTGAGAGCCAATCGGCTGGTGAGCGAGCCGTCTGGCCCGGTCCGCTGGTTGGCTGAAACCGTTGTTGATTCCGTTGTACGTGAAGGCGAGGCGTTGGGAGTGCGTTTGCGGAATCTCCGGACGCAGCAGGTCGAGGAACTCGTTGTCGACCACGTGTTGGCCTGTACGGGGTTCCGTCCCGATCGAGAGCTGGCTCGCGAACTGCAGATTCACGAATGCTATGCAACAGAAGGCCCCATCAAGCTTGCCGCCGAGTTGATCGGACAGTCGGGCGGCGACTGCACGCAGGTCACCTCCAGTGGAGTTGGTGTGCTGGTCAATCCGGAAGGAGATTACTTCATCCTCGGCGCAAAGAGCTACGGACGGTCCTCGCGGTTTCTGCTCCAGAACGGCTATGCCCAGGTGACGGCCGTGATCAGGTTGCTGGCCAGCCGATCGGAACCAGCTGGAGCCGTGTCGACGGGAGGCTCCTCATGTGCGCAATGACTCGCGAAACGCCGCATGTCGCTCTCGATTCCCTCGATGTTCTCTGGTTTCAGGTGGCCGGGACGATCTGCAATCTGACTTGCCGTCACTGCTTCATCAGCTGCAGCCCGACTAACAAGACCTTCGGGTTTCTCGCTCTGGAAACCGTCGAGAATGCTCTCAAAGAGTCGGTTTCCTACGGTGTGAAGGAATACTACTTCACCGGCGGCGAACCGTTCCTGAATCCAGCCCTGGTGCCGATGCTCGAACGAACACTCCAGTTCGGACCCGTCACCGTGCTGACCAATGGCACTGTTCTCAAGGAGGAATGGCTGAAGCGACTGAGAGCAGCCGTGGAGAACTCGACCTACAGTCTCGAGTTTCGAGTGTCGATCGATGGGCCGGATGCGGAACGGAACGATCCGATTCGCGGCGACCGCACGTTTGAACGGGCGTTGCAGGGAATTCGCAAACTTTGCGAATTCGGATTCCTTCCCATCATCACGATGACCCAGACGTGGGAAGACGATGAGAACGAAGAGGTGCTCGCCAAGTTCCGGCAGGTGCTTCGCGAGGTCGGACATGCGCGCCCACGACTCAAGATTCTTCCACGGATTCGAATCGGTGCAGAAGCCGAACGGACGTGTGGCTACGGCGAGTTGGAACGGATTACGCCGGAGATGATGGAAGGCTTCGATCAGAGTCAACTGCTGTGCAGTTACAGTCGCGTCGTGACCGATCGGGGGGTAGCCGTCTGCCCGATTCTGCTCGATTCCCCGGAGGCTCTGCTGGGGGCGACTCTGGGGGAGTCGACCGAAGCATTTCCGTTGGCCCATGGGGCCTGTTACACGTGCTATCAGTTCGGATCGATCTGCACGAATCCCTCCACGAAGCGTCAGGGGCACGGCTGATGGCATCGCAGGATGGTGAGTCGAACCGTGAAGTGTTCGCATTGTTCGGAGGCATCTACAGTAATGCTCCGGCATTGGAGTCCGCCATTCAGGATGCACTGGATCACGGAGCCACGCGGTTCTACTGCCTTGGTGATCTCGGTGCCTTTGGCCCGTATCCGGACCGTGTTTTTCCGCTTCTCCATGAGTACAGCATTCAAACGGTGCAGGGAAACTACGACGACAGCATCGGTAACGGGTTGAACGACTGCCAGTGCGGCTACACCGATCCACGCGACAATCATTTCGCCCAGATCAGCTACGATTACACGTTGAGAAAAACCAGCGACCATAACCGGGAATGGCTGAGAGGCCTTCCGAAGGAGATTCGCTTCGAATGTGCCGGGTTGCAGTTTCTACTCTGTCATGGCAGCCCAAGGCGGACCAATGAATTCCTCTGGGAGTCTACGACGAGCACGGCGTTTCTCAATCGGCTGGCCGATGTGCACGAAGCCGATGTCATCCTCGCCACGCATACCGGACTTCACTGGCAGCGGGAGTTGAGCGATGGCCGATTATTCGTAAACGTCGGGGTTCTCGGCCGCCCGGCGAACGACGGTCAATGTTGCGTCTGGTACACGCTGTTGACCGTCGAATGGAATTCCAGCACTGCACCACAGTTGACGGTCGAGTTCCGTCCTGTGAGTTACGATCACGAACGCCTGGCCATCGAGATGCGGAGCGAAGGTCTCCCCGAGGAGTTCGTGCAGACGATTCTGACCGGCTGGTGGACCACCTGCATGGAAGTCCTCCCCGTCAAAGAGCGGCTGCGGGGCAAATTCTGATCGTCACCAATGAAACAGGGCGTCTCGAACTGGAGACGCCCCGTTTGCTGGTGGCTCCGGATGTCTAGAACTCGCCGAGGACTTCGCCGTCGTCGATCGTACCCAGCGAGCGGTACGTATCGAAGTAGACATTCTCGCTGAGGAAGTGCACGGAGCCATCGGCCATCACGAATTGCATCCCTCCCTGGTGAGGGCTGGAGAAGTTCACGATGTGGTTTGTGGTGTTGGGCGTGTGAAACATCGCCGGCATCGACATTGGAGTCGTCATCGCCGGCTGCCCGACATGTCCAAGAACCAGCGAGCCCTGCCATTCGGTCATCATCGGCATCGACATCATCCCGGCCGGGCGTTCCACGTTAGGCACAGCCGCGTACCACGTCGAGTTGGAATCGACCGCGTTCATGCCCTGAATGAAGTCATGTTCCGCTCGGCGTTCGCCAACGAGCATCGACTGACTGGTGCCGTCGGTAATGTCTCGAAAGCGTGTGCTGCTGTTGCGGTAGAACGGCCCCTTTCCCATCGGGCTTCCAGGAGCCATCGACACGCTGCCGTAACCCATCACGCCGACATAGTTGGCTGAAGCGAGTTCGAGATCGCTCGTGCCATCGTTGACAGTGAATGTCAGCGGAGCCGGATCAGAAGGGCAGAGGAATGTCGCGATCGACTGACGACCATTGTCGACGTTCGGCGACTGATTGGAGTTCAGGTCGAAGTTCATGTTGTCGTACAGAGCGGACTGTTCGAGCATGGGAAGCAGCATCGTCCCCCAGGCGAAGCCGGGGCCGTTCTGAGCCGTCTCCATGCTCGCCATTGCGGAAGGAGCAATGTTGCGGACGATGTAACCGGGCGGCAGAACCGAGAACGTGTCGTGATAGTTATGCAGAGCCACACCAATCTGCTTGAGATTGTTCTTGCAGCTGGATCGTCGGGCCGCCTCGCGAGCCTGTTGGACGGCTGGCAACAGGAGAGCGACCAGCACGGCAATGATGGCGATGACGACGAGCAACTCGATCAATGTAAAGCCGTCGCGCAGACGGAATCGACGAGGGGAAATCCTCATGAAGAATACTCCTGTGAGTTTGCAGAAATCGTGCAGATTCTGCCAACTGTCAGCGTGCGCAGAGAATCCTCTCAGCGGAGAGGCTGATCAAATGGCTGGCAGAACAGAGAGAACAGGAGCAACTCTCTCTGGGGGCGGCGTCTGGGGCGGGTAGAACAGATCCGATTTCAGGTCGCCGCGGAACGACTGACTGGTCACGAAACCTGGGCCGATGATCGTGGGCACGGCGGGAGGAATGTCGAGCGACTTCGTGAGAGAAAGCAGGTCGTGCCCCGACTTTCCGCAGCGACACAGGGCACGAAGTTGCGTTTCCTCGTTTGGCTTCGACGATGAGCAGCAGGACGAGGCGGCGGTCGCTTTCTGTGAGCAGCAACCTGCTTCCTGTCTGGCCTTTCGGCAGCAGGACGCATTCGACGAAGAATCGGAACGGCAGCAACTTCCCGGGCTCGAGGTCTCAGCGGTTTCTTTCCCGCACTCATCGGATCCCTGGCACCCGCACGGGCAGCCGGGATGCGGAGCGGCGATGGTGAACACGGGGAGGCCCAGATTCGTCAGCAGGAACCACATGGCCAGCACCAGCGTTCGCAATCGAGCGCTGAAAGGGATTGCCGAACTGTTCTGCTGGCACTGCATCGTGCTGGAGATACTCGCTGGGTGGTAATTCAGGCAGGCTGGAAGTTAAGACCGGATGATAACGAAAGTATTGGCGTCGGGTGGTCGATATGCAATAGCACAGGGGCTGCCACGGAAGGTGGCCCCGCAATTGTCCGGGTAAAAATTACAAAATTCGGTTCAGGTTAGTGTACTGATGAACTCGAATTGGGGCAAATGACCGCAGGCGTTATAGTTCCGCGGTTCGAAGCCCGAGTGTCCCGGACTGCCGAACTCCCGAAATCAGATATCAAGCTGGAGTCCCGTCATGGATCGACGCTCCTTTCTCGTCCACGCTGCCATTTCCGGTTCGCTCTTCTCCCTGGTCGGCTGCAAAGGCCGGCAGGTAGCCCATGTGCTCGACGGAGACGATCAGGACATGGTCGGCAGCCACACCGCTGGAGCCGAAACCTGGCAGCCGCTGATCGACGAATCAGTTGGCAAACTGCTCGGCCGCCAGTCGATGGCCATTCAGACGGTTGCTCATCAGGGCCCGGGCGGGCTGCCGCCCGTCTGCAAGCACGTCTGCTTCCTCGGCGTCGAAAACAAGAGCGTCGAAGAGATTGGCGACTTTAAGGAGCAGATCTACGAGCGGATCGACTCGATGGTGAACGAGTCCGGCACGTTCCGAATGATCAGCCGCCGCTTCGTGGAAGCCGGTTTGCGGGAAGCCCATGTCGCTCCCGGCGATCTGTTCGTCCCCAACAATCAGCGTCAGTTCGCAGCCGTGATGGAACAAATGCAGCAGCCGTTCGATTATCTGCTGTTCGCCAAGATCACGTCGGGCACCACGCAGAAGAACAAGAACTACCAACGTGATTACGTGCTGACGCTCGAACTGGTCAACGTCTACGACGGCTCCTACGACAAGGAATCGGCGACGATCCGCAAGGGCTATCACAAGTCAGTTCTCGGCAAGATCACGAACTACTAATCGAACTCGTGCCGGGGGACGGTTAATCTCGCCTGGGCGACGCTGATCGGATTTCAGGAACGTCGCATCCCTCAAGTTGAATGACGTTCGATGGAATGACCGCTCCGCTGCACGACGCACGCAGGGCACCCAGGACCGGTTGATTAATATGGCTGGCAAGTTGTTTGCTAACCTGAAACGAGGTCAAAGCACGATCGGTCCACGGAAGTGGGTCTCGATGCTCCTGCTCAGTCTCTGCGCGTTCACGGTCGGCTGCTCGACTCATGCCGATCGTGCCCGGATGATTCGGACCTCATTCTATTCCGGGAACATTCCAGCCGCTCTGACCGAAACCGATCTGGAAAAGCATGCCAAAGGGCATGACGCCAACGTCATCAAGCTCGACCGGGCCATGGTGGAGTTGACCTCCGGCCGGCCGGCGGAAGCGGAGAAGCTTCTGCGAGATGTCCGCGATCGGTTTGATCAGCTGGAAGGCAAGTCGGTCACCGACAAAGCGAAGTCGCTGCTCACCGATGACCGACAGCTGAATTACGCCGGCGAGGAATACGAACGGATTCTGATTCGTGTCATGCTGGCCGTGTCGAATCTGATGCACGACGGAGGCGACGTCTCTGCTTACGGACTGCAGATTTCGAGTAAGCAGCAGCAGTTTCTGCAGATGTCGAAACCCAATCCCGCCAAGCCGGAAGAGCAGGTCAAGGATTACACGCCGCTAACGAAACAGCTGGCGATCGGCTCTTATCTTCGTGCAGCTGTCCTCGAAAGTTCCCCGCTCGATTACGACGATGTGACCCGTTGTCGCGTTCAGGTCGCCAACTGGCAACCGAATTTCCGCGATGCGAAGATCGACCTTGCCCGAGCTGAATCTGGACAGCATTCTCCGCCGGATCATGGCGTCGTCTACGTGCTCGCCATGGTCGGAGAAGGACCCTACAAGGAAGAACGGGCCGAGATGGCGACAACGGTTTCGCTGCTCGTCGCCGACCGGATTCTCTCTGCGATCGGAAAGTACGATCTGCCGCCGAACATCGCCCCGGTCAAAGTGCCCATTGTCGTGCGGCCGCCGCAACTGGTTGATGTCATCGATGTCTCGACGACCGGACGCAGTCTGGGCAACACGGCTACGATCATGAATGTCTCCGAGCTGGCCGTCGAACAGAACAAGCTCGAAATGAACGACATCATCGCACGAGCCGTCGTCCGACGCATTGTCAAAAAGGGCGCGGTCTACGCGGCGAAAGACGGCCTGAATGTAGAATCGAGTCCCGAGCTGAACCTGCTGCTCACACTGGCCGGGATTGCCTGGGAAGCGACCGAGCGAGCCGATACCCGCTGCTGGTCGGTGCTGCCGGACCGGATTCAAGTGCTTCGTGTCGAACTTCCGGTTGGACAGCAGGAACTTGTGCTGACGCCGAAAATGATGTCCGGCCGCCCGGGGCAACCAGTGCGAATTCAGGCCAACGTTGAGAATGGTCGCTCGACGTTCGTGCTGGCCAACTTCCCGAAAGATCGTGTCGTCGGCGAAGTGCAGCTGAAGACCTATCGCTGATTTTATCTGGCCTCGGCTGCTCAAACGGCGTATGATGTCCTGCGGACATTCGTTCATCGAATCGTGAGCCGGAGGGCAGCCAGTGTCGGACGCTGCTGAAGAATCGAAGAAGACAACCGCTGGCGCGTGGATCGCCTGGGGCGCTGGAGTTCTTCTTCTCTACATTCTCAGTCCGATTCCCGTTCTGATCCCGATCGGCTACTGGAATCCTCAACTGGAGTTACAACTGGAAGAGACGGTGTATGCTCCGCTTGTCTTTCTCTGCGAACATTCCGATACGGTTTCGATGTTCTACCAGATTCAGGGAGAGGGAGTTGAGTGGATGCTCGAGAAGCTGGGCGGTTAACGCTTCGTCAATTCCTGAAATCGTGTTGTGAGGATCAGTCATGTTCGGCAGTGCGAAAGACGAGCAGGATTCTCTGGGGTTGGCGAAGGTGATCTTCGGGCTTTCTTCCCTGGTCATGTTGTATATCCTCAGCCCGGTTCCGATTTACGTCGCCTGTGAAACGTTCGCTCCCGAGGTGTTCCTGTTTCTTCGTGATACCGTGTACGTGCCCCTCGTCTATCTCTCCATGAATAACGCTTACGTTGGTGGGTTCTATGAGGTGCAATTCGAATTTGCTGAGTCGCACATTCTCCGCTAACTTCAAAGATCTGTTGAACGCGTGTTGAAATCTCTGAGGCAATTCTGGCTCTGGCTCTGGGTGAGCCCATGGAGTCTGGTCGGACTCGGCATCGGGCTGATCAGTTGCTGCACGGGAGGAGGCGGGAAGCGGGTGGACCACACGCTCGAATTCCACGGCGGCCTCGCCTGCTGGCTGCTGAAACGAACGCCGGTCGGAGCGATCGCGATTACCGTCGGGCATGTGATTCTGGCACGCGACCAATACTCGCTCGACTTCACCCGCGATCACGAGCGCGTCCACGTCCGCCAGTACGAACGCTGGGGGCCGTTCTTCGTGCCGATGTACTTTCTGCTCTCCGGACTCATCCTGCTTCGCGGCGGCAACGCCTATCTCGACAACCCCTTTGAAGCCGAGGCCTTCGCGTTGTCCGATCCTCGAAAGAGGACGATCGGTTAACAGGCGACCCGTCGAGTTCCCTCGCCCCTCTCATCCGCACTTCGGCCCTTCCAGCAGGATGCCGCCGCTACGTGAGACTTGTCAGGTAAGCTCCCCCCGTCGCGGTGAATACGAGTCTTCCGTCCCAACAAGTGACACCTCTTGTGGCGTTCCGATGCGATTTTTTCTAGAGTGTTTCTCGGTTCAATTCACTGAGTTCGACAGCTCCAGGAATAACGATGCGCTCCATTTTTACATTCTTAGCCGTTCTTGTTTTCACCACTTCCTCCGCGATCGCCCAGGAGAATCGCGAGGCAATCGAAACCGTGCTCAGTGTGCCCGATCTGGTCGCGTTCTGGACGTTCGGCGAGGAACCGGGACAACCGAGAGAATCGGTCACCTCCGGTGAAAAGTATCCGCTGCGGGAAGTGAATGGTCCGATTGGCCGTTACGACGAAGGCTGCTTCTCAGGGTACTCGGCCGATCTGAACGGCAAGCAGTACTTTCGGATTCCCTATGCTGAAACAGGCGAGTTGAACATCTCCGGACCGGACGCTCAGGTCAGCATGTTTGCGGTCGTGCGGATTGTCGACCTCAGGCAGAGCCGGACGATTGCCGGGATGTGGTCGGAAGGAAAGGGAGCCAATGACGACTCCGGAACGCGGCAGTATTCCTTGCTGATGAATATGCCGACCTACGGCGGAAATCGGCAACTGGTGCCACACATTTCGAGTGAAGGGGGAGTGACCCGCCGAGCCGATGGGTCCGCGTTCCCGTGGTGCTGCGACTATGCCGCCAGCGTCAGCGAAGTCCCCGAAGAAGAATGGTGCACGCTCGCCTTCACCTACGATGGCGAATATATCAGTGCCTACGTCAACGGCGTCATGGAATTCCGCCCGCTCGATCCGGTGAAGGACAAGCGGAACGATCGATACTTCAAATCGGAAGGCCCGCTCGGCGGCTCCCGGGGGATGAACCCGTATTATCATGGTCGGGGCATTTTCCGCTACGACCCGGAGAAGCACGCCGAAACAAAACCGGATGGCGGCTCGGACTTCACCGTCGGAGCTCGCTTCGCCGTTGGCAGCATGCTTCGCGAAGCCACAATCGGCCGCTTCGCCGGACTGTGCGTCTTCAAACGGGCACTGACGCCGCAGGAAATTCTCAAACTGCACCAGGCGACCGGGATTGAAACCCCGTAATCGTGCGCTCAATATCGGAGTCGAAAGACGACGATTGCTGTGCCCCAGAAGCAGGTGAAGGTGAGGAGCTTCAGCAGGACCCAGCCAGCGAGTTGAATCGATCCGCGGGGCTGCCATCGCCACTCAATCAGTCCGGGCAACATCGCTCCAATGGGACCCAGTAGAAAGGCCCATTCAAACACGAGGCTCATCCGGCGGCACAACCAGTAATAGAACAGCGAAACGGCGACGAAGACGAACAGAGGCAGACGGTCTCGGAAACCAGCAGCGCGGCCCGTCGATTGTTGTCGCAGGTTCGCGAGCACGATCTCAAAGCTAATGAACAGACACAGCGGCCAGGTGAAAAGAAATTCCTGCGTCCAGAAACTGAGCCAGGTTGTGCCGCCCGCTCCCAGCAGAAAAGCCAGCGTTCGGTAGCAGATAATCCACGTAAACCATCGGCGATCAGTGGGGGCGAATAAAGCTGGAATCGCTGCGAGAACCAGACTCGCACCCAGCAGGGCCAGCGTCCAGAGATACCAGGACCAGAGCCATTCGTCGGACGGCAGATCGAAGGCGAATTCCGGTTCGACCGGAACGATTCGCGTGGACCAATCCGCGTATGCGGACTGTGGAATTTGAGCGGCTGACAGCGTCGTCTGATCCTTCGGCAACAAGTGAGACTCGCCAATGTAGATGCAGGCGGCACGCGAGTGGTTGCGAACATAGATGCAACCGCGGTGCAGACTCGGTGGAGTCCAGGTGAGCTCGCCCGTCAACACGCCACATCGGGCCTGGATGTCGCAACGTTCCCGGTTCGGCCGGAGCAGGATCAGTTCCCCCCGTTCGTTGAACAGGATCAGCTTGCCATCCGCCACAACAATTCCCGATTGCCCGAGTTCTTCGGAGATGTCGTTGTTCGATCGCTGCGGCTTGCCGGAACCCTGTTCCCACAGTTCTTCTCCCGTCAGAAAGTCGACGCAGCGAAACTTGCCTCGCGACGGCCGTTGCGTTTTCGCCTGCGGATCGAAGATGTCGAATCCGTAGAGTGCGCCGTCAACCAGGACGCTTGAAAGCACATCGTTGGACAGTGTTTTCGATCGCCAGACGGTTTTGGGAATGGCCGTCTGTGTAAAGTCGTCGGAGATCTCCAGCAACTGCGAGCCGGCCTGGAACGGAGCCGCGATCCAGAGAAGGGGTTCGCGATAGATTGGCCACGCCGAGTGTTCGTCGTAGCCATGGGAAAGCTCCATGTGGCTCAGCAACTCGCCGGTTCGAAGATCATGAATGACGAGCGCATTCTCCAGATAGCCGACGACCAGGTCTCGACCGCCGCGGGTGATCGGCATCGCGGGGCTGTAACTGCCCGGCTCATCTCCGGATTGCCAGACCGTCTTTCCGGTCTGAAGATCCAGCGCCACCAGACTCGCACCCGGACCGCCAACGGGCAGAAGCACAAGATCGTCGACAACAGTGGGCGAACACGAGTATCCGAAACCGGTGCCTCCATCGCCGCTGAAGTCTGTAACCACATTCCGGGACCAGACTTGGTGCCCGGTTCTCTCATCGAGACACCCGATGAGTCCTGCGGGGCTGGCAAACAGGACTTTCCCATCGGCCAGCGTCGGTGTGGCCCGGGGACCGGGGTAGACACCGGCGATTTCGTAAGGCCAGTCGTACCGATACCGCCAGCGGGTCTCGCCAGTACGGGCATCAAGGCAGTACACAAACTGTCCCTGCAATGACTGCGCGAGCGTGTAGACAGAGTCTTCTTTAGCGACGAAAGCCGAATACCCCTGTCCAAGATCGCGAACCCAGAGAACGGGCGGACCTTCTGGGGGCCAGGAGTCGGCCAGATTGATCTCCGGGGAATGCCCATCGTGATTCACTCCGCGGACGGAAGGCCAGCCGAGATCTGGAGTCCCTTCAGGAAGGAACGGATTTCCTTCGGCAGCGAGGGGAGCCAGCACGGTCCACGGGAGTAGGCATGAAGCAATCAGGAATGCCAGCCGTGCCGTCTGCATGCGCAATCATCCGCAGCCGGGAGAATGGACGAACGTCCGAGGTGTCAGAATACCAGACGATTGTACGCCTGCGTCGACCTCGGCGATATGCAGATCGGGAGTTCCGTGTCAGTTCGCTGCGGAGCCCTGGACCGGTTCCGCGATTTCTGGCGGATCCGCAGGAGCCGTTGACGTCGCGTCCCGATTCTTCATCGCCTCTTCGGCTTCCTGTTTGGCCCCACGAATCATGGTGCGGAATACGATGTGATGCAGCGGAACGACGCTGTACCAGTAGAGGATGCCGCCCAGACCCTTGGGACGGAAGCGAGCTGTTTGTGTAAGGCGACAGCGATTCTCTTCGAGCGGCTCGATATGGAAATCAAGCTCGGCGTCGCCGGGAACTTTCATCTCGGCATGGAGTGTCAGCCGCGAGCTGCATCGGATGTGGCGAACCCTCCAGAAGTCGACGGCTTCTCCATAACGGAGCACCGTCGGATGCCGACGGCCACGCCGTAACCCCGGCCCCCCGATAAACTGGTCCATCAGTCCGCGAAGTCGCCAGAGATAGTCGACGCCCCAATAGCCGTGCTCGCCACCAATACTGCTGACGACCCGAAAGACCGTTTCCTGATCAGCATCGATGTCAATAGTTTGAACGTCGCGAAAAACCGTGCCGCCGGCCCAGTCCGGGTCGCCGGTCATTTTGCCGGCCATCGACCAGTTGGTCTCGATGTCTCCCTCGTTGAGATTGTTGACCGCCGATCGAATCGCCTCACTGACAGAATAGAGTTTTTTCTGCGGCAACAGCTGGCGAGCCAGATCATTTCGGCAAACAGTTTTGTTCTTGAGCCCCTCGGCCAGAGGACGGGCAATCTTGGGGCTGACCGGAGTCACCAGACCGATCCAGAGTGAACTGAGCCACGGAGTGAGCACCGGTACCGGTACGATCCAGCGTCGCGGCAACCCGAGTTCCCCGGCCATGGTCCGCATGACATCCCGATACCGCATGACATCGCTGCCACCGATATCAAGCGACTGACCATGGGATTCCGGGATTTCCAGACAATCGATGAGATACACCAGAACGTTTTCGATCGCGATCGGCTGGGTTTCGGTTGAAACCCATTTCGGTGTCACCATCACGGGGAGGCGATCGACCAGATAGCGGAGTGTCTCGAACGAGGCGGATCCGGACCCGATGATCATCGCGGCTCGAAACCCGGTCACTGGCATGCCGTTCTCCCGCAGCACGCTCTCAACCTCACGACGACTGCGAAGATGTTCGCTCAGGCCGGGGCCCATCTCGCCAAGTCCGCCTAAATAAACGATGTGTTTCACGCCGCAGCGTTGGGCTCCGTTCGAAAAAGACCGGGCCAGTTCACGATCCCGTTCGGCATAACTGCTGCCGGCCGATTCCATTGAATGGATGAGGTAGTAAGCAGCTTCACAATCCGTGCAGGCTTCGTCGAGAGTGCCGTCATCGCTCACATCCCCTTGAATCACTTCCAGCAATGGGTGATCACGCCAGATACGCCCCTCAAGCTTCTCAGGACTGCGAACCAGACAGCGGACGGGATATCCCAGTTCGAGTAGTCTGGGGACAATCCGACCACCGATATAACCGGTCGCCCCGGTCACGAGAACACGTTGCTTGCTGGAAGTCGTCATAGAGAAAAGACGTTTCTTTATTCGTCAACGTGGACTATCGCCAGCGTTCTGGCTGCAATTCGTGATCGCGAAAGCGACCCCTCGGAGAATTCCGATCCGCACTGCTCGAGGTGTCTCTTTAGTTATAGAGAGACTGCGGCGGTTCACAAGCACGGTTTCGGCTGCCGGGAACGCAATGTGAGAACAGATTCCGTCCGACGGATATTCACAAGGCGGCGAACTGCTACAATAGTGCCCAAAGTAGTGAACAACAGGGACGATGTTTCCACACAGACGGGATTCGGGAATGCTTCATCTGGTCAGCGGTTTGACGGGCTCGGGTAAGACCGCGCAATGTCTGCAATCGTATCGCCAGGCCCTTCGCGCTCAGGCCGATGACGGTGATATGGGCCAGACGCTGTGGATTACGCCGACGCATCGTTCGGTCCAGCAGGTCATCGAATCGCTGTTCGATGAGGATCTCCGCTGTTGTTTCGACCCGGGGGTGATGACGTTCGACCAGTTCGCCGAGCGGGTGCTGAATCGCTCAGGCCACGCCGCGTCGATGCTCAAGCCGTTCCAGCGGTGGATGCTGCTCCGATATCTGGTCAATCAGTCGCTTCAGGCCGGCGAACTGCAACATTTCCGGAATGTGGCCCGTACGTTCGGTTTCGTCAGCCTGCTCTCGCAGTTCATTTCTGAACTGAAGCGGGAAGAGACCTGGCCAGATGCGTTGCGTCGGGCACTCGAACGGCGTCCTCCCTCGGCAAAAGACGAGGAACTCTGTCGGCTGTACGAACGGTATCAGGACACGCTGGGAGAATGGAACAAATACGATGCCGAAGGCCGCTTCTGGCTGGCCCGCACTCTTCTGGCGGAAGGGAAATGGAACGCGTTTCCCCGGTTGCGGCTCGTTGTCGTCGATGGCTTCACCGACTTCACAGCGACGCAGTACGTCACACTGTCGTTGATTGCCCGACACGCCGATGAGATGTATGTGACCTTTCCGGTCGAACGGAACGACAGTCGTGAGGATCTGTTCTCGAAACCGCTCCGGTCATTACATGCCCTCCGGCGACATGCGAAGAAACAGGGGGTGGATGTCGATGAGATCGAAGTTCGCCCGGAGTCTCCGGAGACCGATGGCATGCAGGCCACGGGGCTGGTGACGATTCGCCAGAATCTTTTCGCCAATCCGCGGAAGCTTCAGCCTTCGGACGAATCCACGGGAGTGGAACTGGTTGCCGCATCCGGAGCGCGCGCCGAGATGCGGGAGGTGGTCCGGCGGGTTAAATCGCTGCTGCTGCATCATGTTCCCGCGGAAGACATCATCGTAACGACGCGCGACCTGCAGCATGCGGCCCCGTTAATCGAAGAAATCTGGTCCGATGCCGGCGTGCCGTTTCATCTCGAAGTGAACCGGCCCGTCAGTTCGTTGCCACTGGCGAAATCGATCTCGGCTTTGTTTGCCGTGAGTGTGAGCGACTGGTCGTACGCTTCCCTCAAGAAACTGTTGACGCAAACGACAATCCGCTTTCAGGGGGATGATGTCCGCACCCGCATCACGCTGAGAACGCTTCGCCGTCTCAATCTGCGGCGCAATCGAGCCGAAATTCTGGAGACCCTGAACTCGCTCGTCGCGCGCGGCGGCTCCTCGGACGCCGATGTGTCGGCCCTGGAAACCTCGCTCGAAGTTCTTACCGAGCTGGATGACCTGCTCAAGCCGTTTCAGCAGAAGCAGACCTGGACCGAACATGTGCAGCGACTTGTCGCCCGGGTGCGGGAACTCTTCCGGCAGAACAAAACCGATACCGAACCGACTCCGTTCGCGATCCTTCGGCCCGAGGATGAGTTCGACCTGATCGTCGGTCTATTGCGAGACGCGAGCCGCTTTCAGGATGATCTGCTGGCCGCCTCAGGACAGCTTGCCAGTCTGCAGGAATTCGCGAGCTGGGCCGATGAGCAGTTCCGAACGCAGCATCTGCCGCCGCGTCGTCCGCGTCCGGGAGAAGTGCAGATACTCGAAGCGAGCGACGCCCGGCATCTGCGGGCGAAGTATCTGTTCGTATGCGGATTGCAGGAAGGGACTTTCCCGTCATCCCGCGAACATCAGCCGTTTTACAGCGAGCAGGAACGGCAGCAGTGGATCGAACTCGGCGTGCCGCTCGATCACAGAGCGGGGCATTACCAGGATGAAATGCAGTTCTTCTATCGACTGGCGACCCGCCCGTCGCAGCAGTTGACTCTGGCTTATTCGTTCGTTTCTTCACGCGGCCAGCCGCAGTACGCCAGCCCGTTCTATCAGGCGACGCGAAGTCTGTTCGCAGATCCCCGGGTCGAAACGAAGATCGATCAGCTTTCGCCGGTGCCGCGCGCAGGCGAATTGCTCACCGAGACCGATCTCCGGCTGTATGCCGTGAAGTCGATCAGCGACGGCGATCCGGTGCTGCTGCGATGGATGTTGTCGCAGCAGAAATACGACCGGCAGTCTCAGTGCCTGTTGGCGGCTGCCCGGATGAATGCCGCGCGATTCGAATCCCACGGTTTTACGCCCTACGAAGGAATGTTGCGAAGTCCGGCCGTGCGGCAACGATTGATGGACTGGTTCACGCCGCAGTACACCTTCAGCGCGACTCAGCTCGAATCGTACGCGAGCTGTCCGTACCGGTTTCATCTCGATACCGTGCTTGAACTCGAACCGCAGTCTGCTCCCCGGCTCGAGACCGATCATCGCAAGCGTGGAACAATCATCCACGATCTGCTGGCCGAACTTCACGAAACCGAACTGCGTGAGTTGCTGGCCGCCGATGCGGAGGGGAAGAGCACGCTGCTGTCGACGAAATTTCTCGACCTGCTGCAGCAGCGATTCGGACGCAACATCTCCGGCAACGAATTGCAACAGTCGCTGGATGAGATCGAAGCCAGTCTGCTTTCGGAGTGGGCCGATTTGTACGAGTCTCAAACCGAGCAGTACACCGGTCGGTTCGACGTTGAATGGGAACAGCCACTGGAGCCAAAGTTCCGCGAGATTGCATTCGGGAGCAGCAGCTCTCGACGAGAAACGGAAGAGCCGGCCGGGTATCCTCCCGTCGCCTTCGGTTCGGAAGATGAGCGCGTCTTCATTGAAGGTCGCATCGACCGGATTGATGTCGGACGAACCGGCGGACGCGATACCTTTGTGCTGATCGACTACAAGACAGGCAAGCCGCCGAAGTTCAAGGATGCCGATGTCTCGCGCGGGACTCATCTGCAGTTGGCGCTCTACACGGTGGCCATCATGCGACTGCAACTGCTGGGTGAAGACGCCGTCCCCTGGTTCGTCGGCTACTGGGGTGTCCGTCAAGATGGATTCGAGCCGCGGTTCCTGGGCGGAAAACGGAACCCGGATCCGCTTGGCGAGGAGTTCCTGAAGATCTGGGCGGAACAACTCGATCTAATTCTGCCGAAGCTCATCCGTTCCCTGCGGAATGCCGAGTTTCCCGTGATCAATCCAGATGAGGAATGCACGAGCCGGTGTCCGTACTCAACCGTTTGTCGCGTCAATCAGGTCCGAGCGGTCGCCGAGCCCCTCGAAAAACTCTGGACCGTTCAGACTCAGCCTGAAGAGAACAGCTAACCACGATGCCCTACACACCGCAGCAGGCTGCTGCCATTGAAACGCGGAATGTCTCGATCGCCCTGGCCGCTGGAGCCGGGTGCGGGAAGACGTTTGTATTGACCCAACGCTTTGTCGCCGAGCTGATGCGAAAGCCCTGTTCGGAAACGCTCGACGGACTCATGGCTATCACGTTCACAGATCGAGCCGCCCGGGAAATGCGGGATCGGATTCGCGAACGGGTGCGGGAGCAACTCGCCAGTTGCGAGGACGACGAAGTGGCCAGCTGGCAGGCAATTCTGCGGGATCTTGAAACCGCACGCATTCAGACGATTCACTCGTTCTGTACGTCGACATTGCGGCGATATTCGACCGAGCTGGGCATCGATCCCGAGTTCTCAGTCCTCGATGAGCCCACAGCGACGGCGCTGCTTTCGCAGACGGTGGAAACGCAACTCGAAACCCTGTTGCGGGCCAAAAACGAAGATGCTTTCAGTTTCGTGCTCCGGTATGGACTGGAAGATACACTCCGTCGCCTCCGCGAACTGACTCGGCAGCGTTTTCAGCTTCCGGAAACCATAAGTGTCGCCTCGGCGGAAGCGGAGCTGATCGATTTCTGGCGTCGCTTTCATCGCGAGCAGTATCTACCGATGAAGTTCGACGAACTGAAGGAATCTCCCGAAGTCTCGCAGTTGCAGCCGATGCTCGGGAACGATCTCGCTTCGACGCCGAAATGGAAGGATCGTCAGCAGATTCTCCGCGAGCATCTGGGGGCGCTCGAATATACCGGCTCGTTAACCGTGGAGTCCCTTCAGGAACTGCGGGAAGCTTGCACCGTCCAGCATGTTCACAAGAACAAATGGATTTCCGAAGAGATCTACGAACAGGTTCGCGATAGCCTCAAACAATTGCGAATTCGAATTGACGCGTTGCTCCCGGTGCTCGAACTCGATCCTGTTGCACTGCAGCAGGGGGCGATGTTCGGCCTGCAGGCCCTGCGGATGACGACCCAGATTGTACGAGCCTATCAGCAACAGAAACGGGATCAGGCGACTCTCGACTTCGACGACCTGCTGCTGATGATGCGGGATTTGCTGCAGACGGATGAATCAGTCCGTAAGAGCCTGCAGCAGGGAACGCATTTTCTACTGCTCGACGAGTTTCAGGACACCGATCCGGTACAGACGGAGATCGTTCGAGCAATCTGCGGCGACCGGCTCACATCCGGCGGTCTGTTCCTCGTAGGTGATGTCAAGCAATCGATTTATCGCTTCCGTCGAGCCGATCCTTCTGTGTTCCGCCAGTTACGGGAACAGATTCCGAGACCGGGGCAACTCTCGCTGACACGGAACTTTCGCAGCCAGCAGGGCGTGCTGGACTTTGTGAACTTCCTGTTCGCCCCGGCGATGCCCGGTGAGTACGACAGTCTCACCGCATTCGATGAGAACGAGTACCCGCCGCGAAGCAAAGTCGAGTTCCTCTGGTCGAGCGATCCGGATGTCGATGACGGTGCGACAGTCGGCGACAAGCGGCGCATTGAAGCCGAATGGATTGCCTCGCGAATTCAGACACTGCTGGAAGACGACACGCCGCGAATCCGGGAGAAAAACGCCGACGGCCAGATCGAACTGCGTCCGGTGCGGAACGGGGATATCACGATCCTGTTTCGGGCCTTTAGTCATCTTGGCGTCTACGAAGATGCGTTGCGGAAAGCCGGGATTGAATATTACGTTGTCAGCGGACGGGCGTTCTTTGCTCAACAGGAAGTTTTCGATCTGGCGAATCTCTGTCGGTTCCTCGATGACGATTCCGATGAAGTCGCCCTGGTCGGCATTCTCCGTTCCCCCATGTTCGGCTGGTCCGATGACACCATTGCCGAAGTCGCCGATCACTCGGGTGGACTCTGGCAGACGCTGAGCCAGAACGAACGGGTGTCGGTCAGCGATGCCGCTCAGGCGGGAGTCGTGGGGCGAACCCGGGAGATCCTTAGCGAGCTGATGGACCTGCGGCATCGGGTGGGTATTGGCACGCTGCTTCGTCACGCGGTCACTGAGACGGGATACGACGGGGCGCTGCTGACCGAGTTTCTCGGCGAGCGAAAAGTCGCGAACTTGCAGAAGCTTCTCTCGATGGCCGACCAGTTCGATCAGGTGGCTCTGTTGGGACTCTCCGAGTTCAGCGATCGGTTGCTGGAATCGATTTCGGAAGATGCCAAGGAAGAGTTGGCGGCGACTCATGCCGAGAGCGGCGATGTCGTCCGACTGATGACCGTGCACCAGTCAAAAGGACTCGAGTTTCCGGTTGTCTTTGTCGCCGATATTAACCGTCGACAAAACGCGAATCGCGATACGTCCGTGCTGCATCCCCGGCTCGGTCCGCTGCTCTCGTTGCCCTATATCAAGGGCGAGCAACTCACTCATCCTGTTCTTACGATGCACCGCGATCTGGAAGCTGCCGAAGACGAATCGGAAGCGATTCGTCTCTTTTATGTCGCGACCACTCGAGCAGCCGATTTGCTGGTTCTGTCCGCGTACTGGCATCCCGATGAAAGTCTGTCGGGGCCGTGGATGACTCTGCTTGCCGATCGATTCGACCTCACGACAGGCCTGGCGCGTCACGATCCGCTGCTGGGGCAGATGCAGCAGCCGGGGATGGAACCGCAGCGGCTTCCGCATATCACCATCACGTCCGAGAAACCTGAGCGACGGCGGCCGGAATCCGAACCGCGGCCAACCCGGCTCTCGAAGTGGGAAGAGCTGCTCTCAAGTTCAGAGCCCGTCCGGCCGCCATTGATGGCACTTCCCGCGACGCCGACATCGCTGCAGCCGCTGCGAATCTCGGTTTCGCAGCTCGAAGACCTTGATGCGAAGCTTCGAACTTCGGACGGACAGAAGTCGTCCGGCATGATCGCGGCTTCGGATGTGAAACTGTCACTGCAGGAGTCGGAGCTGCTGGGCCACGTTCTGCATGCGGCTATGGAACATCTCGATGCGAACGAGCCCGGAGAGATCGATCGCGTGCTTCAGCAGGCCGCCGATGAACTTGGCGAAACTCTGCCGGCGGAAGTTCAGCGAACAGCCGCTCAACGACTCAAGCAGTTGTTCGCTTCAGATCTGCTTGAAGAGCTGGCCACAGCACCCCAGTTGCACCGCGAAGCTGAATTTTTGCTCCGCTGGGCCGGCGAGAACGGTGATCCAGGAGCGACGGTCGTCGGGACCGTCGACTGTCTATTGCGGAACGAACGCGGGGAATGGCATCTGATCGACTACAAAACAGGGCGGCTGCCGGAGACTCCTGAAGCCGTGCTGGAGAAGTTCGGCATCCAAATGTGTCTCTACGCTCTGGCGATTCAGGAATGGACCGGGAACTATCCGGCGTCGATCCGAATCATTCAGCTGGGAGAGACGATTCGCGAAGTCGAGCTGAAAATCACCGACGCAATCATTGCACAATTCCGCTCGCGTATTCATGCTGCGCTCCGACAGGCTCGGAACTCATTACTTCCGATGCCGGTTGAGGAACCATCCCCCGAATCCCTTCAGCGAACAGTCCAGGCGTGAATTCCGACGGCCCTCTCGAACTCTGGCAACAACTGCATTCGACTCCGGAGATCTTCGACGCCATCGCGGCGGCCGAGGGATCCGAATTGCAGCGGCAGACACAACTGCGCTCTCAGTATCCGGCGGAACTCGTCCGCCTCGCACTGGAGTTGACCAGCCTGCGCGAACAGGCGCGACTGAAGTTCTCTCTCGCTGATCAACTCTGGATGACGCGCCAGTCCCTGGAGCAGTCCTCTTCAGAAGAACTTGCCATCTACAAAGCCCGGCGGCTGCGGACGGCTGTGCCCGATAATGAACCCGTCCTCGATTTCTGCACCGGACTGGGAGCCGACGCGATTGCTCTCGCGGCTGGCGGGACGGTGATCACTTACGATCTTGATCCAGTCGTTCTGCAACTGGCCCGCTGGAATGCCGAGACCTACGGAGTCGCCGATCGGATCGAGTTCCGCCAACAGGATGTCAACGATGTTGAGGTTGCCGGGCGTGTTCTGCACCTGGATCCTGATCAGCGGGATGCGTCTGGAAAGCGCCAGCGGCGGCTCGAACTGATTCAGCCGAACCTGGAAAAGATGCAGCAACTGGCGATGAGCTGCCGGGCAGGGGTGATCAAGCTCAGTCCGGCCAGTAATTTTGGCGGCAAGTTTCCGGAATGCGAAGTGGAACTGGTCAGCTGGCGAGGCGAGTGCAAACAGGCTCTCATCTGGTGTGGAGAACTCGCGGAGCCCGAACAGTGGCGGGCCACGGTTCTGCCAGCGGGAGCGTCACTGGTCGGAGACCCGCTCTCAGCCTATCCGCAGTTCGGTGAAGTCGCCGCGTTTATCTACGATCCCGATCCGGCCGTCGTGCGAGCAGGGATGATCAACCATCTGTCCGAAGAAACGGGAGCCAGCCGACTTGACGAAGCCGAGGAGTATCTCACATCGAACGAGTTGATCGCTTCGCCCTTCATGGCGGCCTTCGAGGTTCACGAAGTCCTGGGGCGGAATGAAAAAGAGCTCCGCCGATGGATTCGCAGCAATGACATCGGCAGCGTGGAGATTAAGTGCCGCCATCTCAAGATCGACGTCGAGAAAACAAGAAAGTCGCTGCCTCTGCAGGGAGCAGGGACAGCGACTGTGATCTTTGCCCGCGTCGGCGGGAAGTCGAAGGTCATCGTCTGCTCGCGTGTCAGCGAACAGCAGACATGACGAAAGACTATTCGACGTTCTGGCGGAACTGGAAGCCGTCGACGATTGTCAGGGTTTCCGGCGGTTCAACTCGCGGCGACAGGGAGAACGGGAAGGCGTAGCTGATCACCTTACCGCTGTTGAGTTCCGCGATATGGATCCCGCCGGTCGCCGGCTGCTTGCGTGTCGAGCCACGAGCCGAGACGTTCAGAGCGCCCGCTGTGACAACAAAACGCGGCTTAATGTCCGGAGACAGACCGAAGTCGGCCAGCACGTTGCGCAGATAGACCTGCGTGTACTTCGCGGTTTGTGGATTCAGACTGGCCCCATACAGGCGACCGGTGAGGAAGTCGAGCACGAAGACGGCGTCGCCGGCGGTCAGACCGACGGGAACAGTCACCATCGCGAACTTGGCATCACTGTCGCGGTCGACGTCGGCCAGGGCCACTTCGCTGGGCCAGAAGTAGGAGAGCATCATCCCTCCGACGACTCCGCACGCAAACCAGGCCATACGGGAAGATTCCGACTTCAGCATTGATTCACTCCTTAACTGGGCGACGGCCCGAGACAGAAAACTCAGATGGCGTTGAGATGTGTGTGCCCAACTTCGCTCGCGACTTGAAGACGGGCGGAACGGTCGCAAAAGAATGACCAACCGTCCTCCGTCAGTTTACGGCATCCGGAATTTGACCGCCAGTCCTTCGTGAGACGGGCGATGTTTTCCAGAGTTGAGATCGACTACCTATCAAGATATTCTGCCTGAATTCACTACTCAACCGTTCTGGCGATGTCACGCCATTCAATCTTCAATCGCGACTCTCAACTTTCACAGGCGAGCATTATGGAAACCACCAACGGCAGTTTGAATCGCAAGCTTCGCATGGCCCTGACAGGCGGAGGCCAGGGATCGTTCATCGGACGCGTGCATGCTACCGCAGCCGTGCTCGACAACCGTGCGGCCCTCGTTGCCGGGGCGCTCTCGTCCAATCCAGAGAAAGCCAAGGCTTCCGCACCGGCTTACGACATCCCCGAAGAACGCGCTTACGGCAGCTATCGGGAATTGGTCGAATCGGAAATGGCTCTTCCAGAAGGCGAGCGGATCGACTTCGTCAGCGTCGCCACCCCGAATCATACGCACTTCGAGATTGCCAAATGCGCGCTCGAAGCCGGGTTGAATGTAATCTGCGATAAGCCGATGACATTCGATTTCGATCAGGCCAAAGAACTGGTCGACGTTGTCGAGAAGTCGGGAGCCGTCTTCGCGGTCTCGCATAACTACACCGGGTATCCACTGGTGCGACAGGCCCGTGAGATGGCCCTCTCGGGTGAGCTGGGAGAAATTCAGGCGATCCGTTCGAACTACATTCAGGGCTGGCTGCGGACCAAGCTGGAAGATTCCGACCAGAAGCAGGCCGCGTGGCGGACCGATCCGAAGAAGTCGGGAGCAGCGGGAGCATTTGGCGATATCGGAACGCACGCCTACAACCTCGGCCGCTACATGACCGGACTGCTGCCGGAACAGGTTTCGTGTCATCTCAAGTCGATGGTTGAAGGACGGTCGCTCGACGATTACGGCCATGCCGTGATTCGGATGGAGAATGGCGGTCTGATGACCGTCACGGCGTCTCAGATTTCGCATGGTCGTGAGAACGACCTGTTTATCGAGATTGACGGAACCAAAAAGGCGCTGCAGTGGCGTCAGGAGAATCCGAACGAAATGATCGTTCGCGAGAACGGCCAGCCTCACAAGATTTACACCCGCGACCCGAACGCCGACTTCATGACGCCGATCGCGGCTTCTTCCTGCCGGCTGCCCGCCGGTCATCCCGAAGCCTTCTTTGAAGCGTTCGCGAACGTGTACCGCTTTGCGTACGATGCCATGGTCCAGCGGGCGGAAGGCAAGGACTTCGAAAAACGCGACACGATTTATCCCAACATCTACGATGGGGCCGAGGGGATGTATTTCATCCAGCAGTGCGTCGCCAGCAGCGCCGAGAACGGAGCCTGGTTGCCCATGAAGTACGAAAAAGCCCGCCGCTAGAATATTTTCGATGATGCATTAACCGTCGTCTGAACGGGTAATGTAAGCGAACGGCGAAAACTGGGAAGACTCCCACACTCGAGGCAGATCTCTGATCTGCCTTTTTTCATGCGCCCAGACCCCCAGAGCTGGCAAGCTCGAACACTTATGACGGTTAACGCGGTCCTGCTTGGGCCCGGGAAGAGCCAAATGGAAGGATAGGAAGATCAGATCGACTTTGACGGTCATAAAAGATCCTCTGCATCCTCCTATGAAATGCTGAATAGACTTTCGATTCGTCCACTAAACACCGTTAATTGAGGAAAACAATTTGACGATGACGAATCTATGAAAACAGGCGGGGAGTGTTCGCCCTGCATATTGCATGATCAATCTTCCGTGAGCTGGTGGTCGCGCAGCTCGGTTCGCGATGGATTGAAGCTTCGAATCAACGGAGTGAGGGCTAATGTTAATTCGTTCACTCAAGGTACTACTGCTGATTGTGTTGGTGTGCCCGACACAATCGCTGGTCGCCGCCGGGCGTCCAGGTTACAAGAAGCCGTGTCCGCCGATCTGTCCGCCGCCGTGTCCGCCAAAGCATTCGACCGAATGCCCACCGCCGCCATCGCCAAAGGCCGAAATGGTCCCGGAATCCAGCAAGTCGGAAGACGCCAAGTCGGACGCTGACGCACCGCAGGTGCTCCCCGGCGACGATGCGGCTCCAATCGCCAACGACGTTCCGTTCCAGCCGAATCCGGCTCCGATCCAGACTGCACAGGGACCAAGCGTGCAGTCAACCACCGCACCGAACATGATCGGTGACTTCCTCAGCCCCGGCTTCGGCGTGCTGACCCCGGCATTCGGACCATTCTCTCCGACATACGATTCGGTTCCTTCCGCTGGCGCCACCCGTCTGCAGATCGGACAGAACAACAGCCCGCTGCCACGCGATCGTTATGCAGTGACCTACAATCACTTCCATAACGCTTACCTGGTTCAGGGCGAAGACGCTCACCTCGATCTGTACACGATGCAGTTCGAAAAGACCTTCGATTGCGGTGACGCTTCGATCGAATTCCGTCTTCCGTTCTACAGCGCTCCGGACAACACTCAGTCGCTCGAAGGCGCTGGCGTGGACACCGACGGCTACAGCATGGAACTCGGCGACCTGTCGATCATCCTCAAGAAGGTTCTGTACCGCGACTGCTGCACGGGAACCGTGATGACCGCTGGTATGGGCTTCACCGCTCCGACCGGTGCCGACGCTCGCGTCAGTACCGCCGCAGGAGCTTCGGGTGTGGTCCGCAACCAGTCGATCGAACTGACGCCGTACTTCGCGATTCTGCGTCAGCCGACCGATCGCCTCTTCACGCAGTTCTTCGCCCAGGCTGACTTCAGCCTGAATGGCAACGATTTCTACTACACCGATGGTGCAGTTGCTCCGACCGTCGCGACTGGCGACCTGAACGATCAGCACCTGCTGAAGCTCGATTACCAGATCGGCTACTGGCTGCGTAAGCCGGGTTGTGGATACGGTAACGGCTGCTGCTTCGACGATCCCTGCGGTTGCAACGATGACTGGTGCACCGACAGCTGCTGTGGTGGCGACTGCGACACCTCGCTGATTCGCGGCGTGGCCAGCATCTTCGAACTTCACTACACCACGACCATGAACGACGCTGACATCATCGCCGTCCCAGGTGGCTCACAGTTCGGCAACACCTTCAACCGTGTTGACGTCCTGAACCTGACCGCCGGTACGACGATTCTGATTGGCAAGAACAGCACCCTGACAGGTGCCGTCACTCTGCCGGTCAACGAAATCGCTGATGGAACACATCTGTTCGATCACGAGTTCGCAATTCAGTTCAACCGCTACTTCTAAGAGCCATGCGGTAAGACTTGCTCGACCTCTTGAGGATTGAGCGCGAAAGAATGGGGATGTGGAGAAGCACCGGTGGAAACGCCGGTGCTTCTTTTTTGTTTACCACCAGGCGACTTCATCAGCTGACCAACTCGAAGTCGGGCGCTGGATCGTGAGATAGCGAACTTTCTTCCCGGCCGAGTCAGGATCCCGAGCCAGATCCTTCTTCTGTTCCCATCGCATGAACAAATAGAGCGAGATCGTCCCGAGAATCATGGTCATGAGAGTTGCCCCGAGCGGGGCTCCCGAACCGGTCGCGTATTCACTGTGCATCAACTGGCCAACAATTCGCGACATCCCGATCAGCGGGAAGACGCAGACCGACCAGAAGGTAATCGTTGGAAGCTCACTCTCGGCCGTCCTCGCGGCGACCGAAACGGCGGCCATCACCAGGTACAGGGTCAGGTAAAAGGCGATGAACACCGTGTTCGACCAGCTGAACTGCCAGTGATAGACACTGGTGACAACCAGCCATGCCAGCGGCACGCCGATGACCCAGCAGAGAACGCGGTCGATCGTTTTTCGCAGTGATTTCCAGTTCATTTTTCTTGTGGATGGCATCGTTCGTCCCTTCGAAACGAGTTCGTGGCGATTCCATTCACCATTAAGAACGTGAACGAACGGTCTCAGGGTCAAAAATATCGGAAAATTCGCTGGACGACGGGCGGTTATTCTTACGGACAGGCTCTCAGCCTGGAGAAGTCGAGTGGTAACCGGGACTGATCCTTGCAACGGTCTGCCCGATCAGTTCACATACTTCTGAACGCTTTGTCTCTCCTGCTCCAGAAAGTCGGCCGGTGTCTCTTCGATTCTATGTACTGGCTCAGGAATCGGGAATCGAGCCGTCGGCGGCTCTCTCGACTTCGTTTCTGATGTGGGGGATCGCGGGAGGACTGTTAGCGATCGTCGTTGGCCTGACAGTCTGGTACATGCTTTCGTCGATGAACTTCAATTCGCTGTTCGTTCCCCCCTGGAAGCCTCTTTCCCGTCGGCCGGTCCATTCGAATCTAACGCCCGCGGCGATTGTCAGTTGGGGCGTGTTCCTGTCGATCATCCTGACCGTGGTCTGGCATTTCGACTACCAGCATGAACTGGCGATTCCCGGCGTCGATGAAGCCGTCACATTCGCCTGGCAGATCTGGTCTCTGCTGTTAACGGTCCTCGTTGCTTTCGGTCTGGCTCGGATTGTCGCCGGTGCCATCCTGGCGATTTTCGCCAACGCCTCGGTTCGCCGACAGTTTGAACTGCTCTGTCCCAACGAGCCGGACTCAGATTCCGTGTCGCCGGCTCAGCCTCGATTAAAGGCCGATCCTTCACCGCCCGCCGGAGAGAACGGAGAGGAAGTTGCCGAGCCAACTGGGAAGAACGCAGAACCGGTCCTCGTCCCGGAGACAGAGTCGTTTGCCGATACCGTGGCTCGCCTGATCGGAATCCTCATTTATCTGATGATCCTTCTGCCTGTCCTGATGATCGCCTCCGAAATGTGGGGCTGGACTGTGACCGGTACGACCGTCAGCCAGATCTGGAACTGGTTGCTTCCGTTCTCGGCGCTCACGGCGATCATTACGATCGGCTGGTTCGCTCTGACGGCTGCGGCTGTCGCCATCTTCCCCGCGGAACAGCGTCGACCGGTCATGATCGCCACCACGCTGATGGCGCTCATTCTCCTCGCTGCGAGTTACAGCACTTCGATTGCGATCGTTCTGGCCGTAATCGTCCTGGGGCTGGCCTGGTTCACCCGTGCTGAACTTCCCGACCTGATTGCGGGGCAGACCTTACGACTGCAAAATAGCGTAAGTATCCGCACGATGGCCGGCTTTGCTCATGTAAAAGAGGTTGGTCCGCTCGTTACCGAACTCACAGGCGAGGCTCGGGACCTTCAGGTACGAAATCGGCATCTGCTTCAGGCGTACCTGACTGGAAGCATTCTCGACGAAAACCGGGTGCTGCCTCAGCCGCAGGCCGAAACCCCGGCTCAAACCGGTCTCTGAGAGTCCGCGCTGGACTCCGCCCCGGCGGTTTTCGGGGCTGTTCGGGCTGTTATCCGGGATTCCCCCTGGGGGAATGACATTTGCTCCCTCTGACCTGTTGCCAAAACTGGCCGGGAATCCGTATCAAGAGGAGGGACGAGACGTGGACGATCGCGACAACGAACATATCGACCGGAAACAGACAACGTGGAACTGGAGAATGATGCAGATTGGGTGGACGGTCTCCATCTCGTCCGTCGTCCTTCTCATCGTTTTTGTGGTCGGGCTATTCAGCGGCTGGTTCTGGATGGACGGGGACGTGACCGACGACTCGATCGCCTTGACTGTCGCCGTGAACACCGACGAAGTGGCGGAATCAGCCGATGCTGCCGCCGAAGCGGTCACCCAGACCGGCGAACAGGTGGAAGTCCTGTCCAACTCCGAAGTCATCGAAGGCACCGTGATCTCGGTCGGACGGTCCGGTGGAGATCGAATCCTGAACGTCCAGCCGCGACCGGATGAAGACGACGCTGAGAAGAGAGAACCTTCTCCCCCCTGGGAAATCGTGATGACATCGGCAACGGAATTCGCCGGAGACGCGGAAGCCGTTGAAGACTTGGTGAACGGCGATAAGGTTCGCGTGGTCTATCGCGACGATGACAAAAAGAAGAGCCGATTCGCACTGCGAGTGACTGAAGGAGCCAGGGAAGAAGAGGACCGCGAACAGGCGTCGACGGACTAGAGCAAATTCAAATTCGACTGCAGGCGTTTGCAGGAGCAAATTCAGCATGGGCGGGAGATTGCCGCCTATGCGACTGCAGCCGAAGCATAAAATGCTCTAAGCCGTGTGAATGAGGCGAACTTTACTCACCGGACAACGCGATAATTTCATGGTCTTCCGTTGAGTAGTCGTCGAGAACGGTCGTTCTCTCAATGAACTCGCCCTCGCAGACATGCCCCAATCCGATCCGTTTGTATTGCGATCCTTTCGCGAAACACGTTCTTTCCGGGAGTACGATGGTTCCGGAAGTTTGAATTTCGAATCGGCTGAGATGACCACTGCTGTCTGCGTGAAGGACTGCCTCGCGGACGATCAGATTGCGATCGACGAGGAGAACTGCCTTCGTCAGGTCGTTTTTCCAGATCCGCATCGTTCCGTGAACGCGAGCCAGTTCTCCTTCACGCTCGATCTGTTCGATCGACTCCAGCCGACTGCCGAAACCCACGCCCAGAGAAAACTCGAGTTCCATTCTGGCTTCGTAGAACAATCCGTGTTCTTCGATCGACGGAACATTGCGAAGAATAGTCCTGTAGCCGTGTGCTTCGCAGATGCTTTCGGTTGTTCCGGAGGCATTTGAGGTCTTGCTGTACTGCGACTGATCCTCCCGCTCCCCTCGTCCATTGAACATTGATGTCCGCTCGATGGTTGTCTCGTTGCCTTGGAGCGTCAGGAGGAATGTTGCCGATGTCTTCAATTCGTAAGGCTTGTAGCTCTCCGGCTGTGAGGGGGGATCGCCTCCGAATTTGTACGCGTTAAATGAGTCTTCAGCATGCTCCAGAAGTGGGACTCGTCTGACGGTCTTTTTCTTCTGAACAGTGACTCTGACCCGGTTGAGTTCCGAATCTTTGGCTTTCAGTAGCCTGAGGAACTCATCGTTGTCGTCCGGAATCCAGTCTGCCTGACGAGGAGAATCGCCAGGGAATTCCCCGGCGAGAATACAGGTGGTCGCCGCGGCCCCGAGAATAAGGAACAGACTTAACGCGAAGACGCGAACAACCAGACGGAAGACAGTCGGCACTTGAAACTCCAGTTTGCTCAGTCGCGATATCGTTGATCTCGGGATTAGTCCGTGCAGAAACGAAAAACAGGGACAGGTTCCAGATGAACTCGTCCCTGCTAAGTAGGAAGTGGTGCGTGTGTCGTATCAGCTGGCGATCTCAAGTCCCTGAGCTTCGTACTGATTCAGCTTGTTGTAAAGCGTCTTCAAAGCGATGCCGAGCTCGCGAGCGGTCTGTGGTTTGTCGCCCTGATTGCGTTCGAGCGAAGCCAGGATGATTTCCTGTTCGACCTGACGCAACGTTTTGACTTCATGCTCTACCGGAGCCGCTTCCGCGACTGGTGCGGGAGCCGGAGCGGGGGGAAGGTTCACCGTGACGCGATTCGTGACACTCGTCGGCAGGTGTTCTGGCAGAATGGCCTGACCGCCGGACAGAATCACCGCATATTCAATGGCGTTCGCCAGTTCGCGGACGTTGCCGGTCCAGACGTGAGCCTTCAGGGTTTCCAGTGTCTCTGGAGTGAAGATGTTCTCCGGCACATCATTTCGCTTCATGAATCGGGTCAGCAGATTCTTTGCGATGGACGGAATGTCATCACGGCGTTCCCGCAATGGCGGCAGATTAATCTGGAACGTATTCACGCGGAAGTAGAGGTCTTCCCGGAACGAGCCGGCGGTGACCATCTCTTCCAGATGCCGGTTCGTCGCACAGACAATGCGAACGTCGACATGGAACGCTTCGTTTTCACCGACCCGTCGGACTTCACCTGATTCGAGGAATCGCAGCAGTTTGACCTGCATGTTGCGATCGAGTTCACCGAGTTCGTCCAGGAACAGAGTGCCTCCATTGGCGACTTCGAACAGTCCCTTTCGGGGAGTGTCGGCTCCAGTAAATGCGCCTTTGCGATGACCGAAGAATTCGCTCTCAACGAGATTCTCGGGAAGGGCCCCGCAGTTCACCGCCACGAATGGCATCTGGGAGCGATGGCTCTCTTCATGAATGCGGCGAGCGACAAGCTCTTTTCCGGTTCCGGTTTCGCCGAGAACAAGGACCGCGGAGTCGGTTGGAGCCACCTTGGAAATCATCGACTTGACCTGCTGCATGGCGGGGGTACTGCCGATCATCCGGCACGTTCCCTCGACAGCTTTCAGTCGATTCTCAAGAGCGATTGTCTTATTCATCATGGCCCGTTTGTCGGCCACACGTTTAAGGACGTTGGCGATGGTGACGAGCTTGCAGGGCTTCGGAATGAAATCGTACGCACCTTTCCGGAGTGCCTGAATGGCGGCTTCCATGCTGCCATGGCCGGTGCTGATGATGATTTCGGTTTCCGGCGAGACCTGCTTGATGTGATCGACCACATCCCAGCCGCTCAATCCCGGCATCCGCAGATCGATGATCGCTGCGTCGAATGTATGCTTTTCCAGCGCTTTCATGGCCGACTGACCGTCTTCACAGATCGTCGGATCATGGCCCATGCGTGGAAGCTCGAGTTTCATGACGTCCCGAATGGGCGCTTCGTCATCGACGAAGAGAACACGCAATTTGCCAGCTGATGGTGAGTTCAAAGTCTACTCCTTGACACCTGCAATCGACGGAACGCCGACAGCGGATTCATCCATGAATACGCGGGAGGGGTACTGGATGGGACCATTTGGCGGCCCGGTTCAATTACTGATGAACTGGCCGGGGCCACGTGAGAGGCGGGTGATAACAGATATCAAAAAACGGAGCAATTCGAGTTTTGTAGAAAAAGTGTTCAATTCCCACGGGCAAAACGCCGAACTGGCGGACCGGCGTCACCAGCTCAAGAAGCCGCCGGTCTATCCGAGGATTGCCCGTTGCAGGCCGTTCGGGTTCAGCTTGCAGACGACCGCCCGAAAGCCAGCCGCCAAAAGTCGCTCTTCGGTTTCCGCTGTAACCCAGTCGGAATGAGCGATCGAAAGCCGTTCAGCGATCCGCGCCGGATTCAATGCAATCCACTCGGAGAGCGAATTAAGCGGGTCGATGTCGAACGCCAGAGCCGCAAGCGGGAAAGCGTTGAGAAGAGGAGCAAGATCCTTCAGTTCTTTACATGACTCGATTGAAATGCGACCGGGGGCAGGCTCGACCAGCAGATTCTGTAAGGTCTCATTCCAAATCGGATCGGCGGAGTAGGTGATCACGTGCCTGGAGGGCAACGGGGAATCGCCATCGATTCGTGACAACTCGAATCCGGCAATTTCATCCCGACTGGCTGTGGATGCGAGCGCAGGCTGATTTCCCGAAAGGACTTCCATCTCCCGTTCAAGCCGGTCGTGCAGTTTCCAGCCGGGAACACACCATGCCACTGGCCATGTGGTCCGATTACGTCCTTCCGCAGCAGAAAGAACGTCGAGGACGACAAGCAGTCGCGCGAGCGGGAACCGATTCCTCAGCAGAGCTACCGACGCTGGCGCGAATTGATCCTGATAGCTCTGGAAGATCAGGATCAGGTTGGCGTCATAATTCGCGGCTTCGCAAAGCTGATCGAGATCCTCGCAGTGATGCAGCGGAATTCCGGCCGGCAGGCTGGTTGTCAGTCGCTCAATCTGGTTCGCCGAAGCCGCGACCGTGGCGATCCGGAATTGCGGAGGTGAATGCAACATCGAACGGGGACTGAGTTTAAGCATGTACGCGTCCGGGGCTGACAGCGGATCACCCGCTGTTCAATCAGAAACCAGAGGCGGGCGTTCCTCGATCCAGTGTAGCGGTCCATTTGCCGTTTCGACCAGTTCGATGCGGTCTCAGACCTGTCGAAGCCTCCCGACGAAGGCAGTCGCGGTACATCGGACTCGGGCAAAATCCGCATCCGGAAAGTCTTCGCAGGTTCTACAGCTTCAAATTTGGGGACGATTTCTTGGAAAATGCTCGAAATTGTCAACTTTCTCTCACGTATCTTTTTCCACGATCACGTCTACCCCAAAGTTGCAATTTCGACAGGTTGTCGACACGTGTAAAAGTTACATGCATATCGGAAGGTGTTGTGGAGCAGTGAGTTATGGATGAAGTGAAAAATCAATTTTTTCATTGGCACGCTCAATGCATTAAGCCCTGACAGCCCTGACGGGCAAGACGGTTGTGACGAAAACTCAGGTGGTAACAAACAACGAAGCCAGTCATCGAAGAGAACAAAGGAATCGATGACACCCTGAGGCCTGGCACACCGCTGAGACGAGAGACGAACTTCTGAATGCGAACGTGAGACACTCGCACTCAGTAAAAACATTCGAAAGGAGACGAGAGATGTTGAACAAGTTCAAGACTAACTGGAAGAAGTGGGAACCGAAACTTCGCCTGATGGCTCTGTCAGCTGTCCTGGCTGTGGGTGGAATGACTTCGACAGGTCTGGCCGGCGAGCTCGGTAAGAACTACGTGGCCGACCTCTCTCCAGAAGCGACTCAGCAGCGGATCAGCTACCGGGTCAACGACAGCAAGCTGCAGACTTTTCTGCGGACCACCAGCGACAGTCAGCTGCGTAACCTGTTCATGGAAGTGAGCAACCTGATTGATGAGCGTCACGTCGACCCGAACACCTACGAAGTTCGGACTCGCCACGCTCTGAATCATATCGCCGCTGCTCTGGAAAACCCGACCTTCCTGAAGGCCAACAATGTGAAGGCCAGCGAAGAAACACTGGTTCGGGCTCGGGCGGAACTTCGTCGGATGGCTGACGAAACCAACGTTCGGACAGCCAACGAAGCTGCTCAAGCCATGAGCTGGAGCATGTACCAGCTGGCTGGCGGAATCGGCATCAACCCGACCGCCGTCGGTATGGAATTCATCAACGGTAATATCGACTCGCTCGACAAGTACTCCGCTTTCAACCCGAACGTGCAGGTGTCTGCTCCTCGGGCTGACCTGAAGTCACGCGAAGAACTCGTCGGAATCGGCGTCGAAATGAAGCAGCACGATCAGGGTGCAGTGGTGGTCCGTCCTGTCCAGGGCAGCCCCGCTGAAAAGGCTGGCGTGCAGCGTGGAGATATCATCCGCAGCATCAACGGAGAAGCGACCGAATCGAAGTCTCTGCAGGATATCGCCGGGCTCATCGCCGGTCCTGCCGGAACCCCGGTCCTCCTCAATGTTCTGCGGGGTGAACGGACGGAAATGATTCATGTGGTTCGCGGTAAGCTGGTTCTGGAGTCGGTTTCGGAAGCTCGTATGCTCGACGAAGCTGGCACCGGATACATCCGCATCGATCAGTTCGCTGACGAAACGGCCAAGCAGCTCGATGCCGCTCTGTGGAAGCTGCACAATGCAGGAATGAAGAATCTGGTTCTGGATCTGCGTGGAAATCCGGGTGGTCTGCTCAACATCTGTGTCGAAATGTGCGACAAGTTCCTGCCCCAGGGAACGATCGTTCAGACCAAGGGACGCAACTACTCGGACAACACTCAGCAGGGTGCCAAGTTCGCTCAGACCTGGAAAGTGCCCCTGGTGGTGCTGGTTGATGAAAACTCGGCTTCGGCCAGCGAAATCTTCGCAGCTGCCATTCAGGACAACGGACGGGGTGTGATCGTGGGACGTCAGAGCTACGGTAAGGGAACTGTTCAGACTCACCTGCCGCTGCGAACTGTTTCGGGAAACCTGAAACTGACCACCGCCAAGTTCTTCTCCCCGAACGGACGCGAAATGTCGGGGGCTGGTGTGACCCCGGATGTGATCGTGGAAAAAACTGAAGTGATCACCAGCCAGGATGCCGATATTGAAAAGGCTCTGGAACTGATCAACTCAGGAAAGCCACAGAGCATCGTTAACCAGATCAACAACAAGCGATTGCCGAACAGCTAAGCTAACCTGAATGACAACGTGGTAATCGCCGACCGGCGACTCGGAAACGGGTCGCCGGTTTTTTTGTTTTACGGAGCTATCCGTCGGGATGAAATCATCGCCCAAGACAAGCCTCTTGTTGCGTTGCAACACGGAGAGGAATCAGTAGTTGCCAACGTTGTCGGAACATTCCTGAGTTACCGAAAGGGGTGGCCCCGAAAGATTCTTTCGGGGCGGCGCAGCCGTTGGCGAAGTGCAATTGGACATCGAATGGAGAGACAGGATTGTCACCAGAAAAACAGGCGGAAGGGAGCACGTTGAGGCATGCTGCAGTTGCATCTTCCTACGGCTTCGCCGCCCTGATAGCACAGCTATCAGGGCCACCCGTAAGGTCTTCGTCTGCAGAGCCTTCCTGAAACTGGCATCGACTGAGGGATCTCTGTGCCATCCGTGCCGTGTCGCTCAAGTGACAATCGCCAGCGCCGACTCGACAGATTACTTATCCGAACCAGCCATTGCGGCGGCCGCCGAGCGTGCTCGTCATCATCGCCCCGATCAGCGGCAGTCTGGGCAACAGGGGAAGAGCAGCGTTCCGCGCCAGAGCTCGCAACTGAGAACCCGACTGGAAGTAGGGAGTCAGCAGTTTCGTCACCCACTGGTAGTAGTTGAGTTTGGCTCTCCGCTGCTGTTCGAACTGCTGACAGGCTGCCTGAAAATCGTTCGCTGACCGAAGGGCATCCGCAAAGCAGGCGGCATCTTCCAGGGCCAGATTTGCTCCCTGTCCGAGATGCGGGCTGGTGGCATGAGCAGCGTCGCCCATAAAGATGATTCGCCCGGTGTGCCAGCGTTTCATCTCGACGTGTCGGTAGGTGGCGAAGATGAGGTCATCGAACGAGGTCAGCGTCTGCAACAGATCGGCTGCGTCCGGACACATCGCCAAGACTTCTCGCTGCCAGTCGGCGAACGAACTGGCCCGAAGAGCATCGACCGAATCAGTTCGCACGCCCCAGAAGAAGCTGGCTCGATTCTGCCCGAGGGGCAGAAGTCCGAGCAGGCGTTCTGTGCCGTCGACCATCTGAAACAGCCGATCGTGAATGACGCTGTGCGGTCCGGTCGCCCAGAGTGCGGCGTAGTCGTACTCTCGGCACGTGAACGACAGGCCTGATGTTGCCCGCAATTGCGAGCGGGACCCGTCGGCTGCGATGAGGAAATCGAATTCTTCCGATTCGGCACTGTCGCTTAGCTGGAATCGGCCTCCCTGTTCGGTTTCACGATGACCGACAACCGTCTGTCCGGTGCGAATCTCCACGTTCCGGGACTGGCAGAGTGTGAGCAGTTGTGAAAAGAGCAGGCCCCGATGCACGCCGAGGCCGTACTCGTCTTTCTTCTCTGAATAACGAAGTCGCACGAGTTGACGTCCGTTGGTCAGCCGGGCGTCGAGTCCGTCGAGCTTCGCCGACTCTGCTTCGATGGTTTGTCGAAGACCGAGTCGATCGAGAACTTCCTGTCCGCTCGGCTGCAGCAGAATTCCCGCTCCAATCGCTCGGCATTCGGGAGCCTGTTCGAACAGGGTGACGTTGTGTCCTGCTTCAGCCAGAAAGGCGGCGGCAGCTGTGCCGGCGATGCCGCATCCGGAGATTCCAATATTCATGAAGCCCGCTTCGCTGTGGTCGATTCTGGAGAGTCGGCCGTGACCAGCCGATGATTTCGACCCGCATCATGGCAGAATCGGCGGGTTGGTTCCAGAAGACTGCAGCTTGCGTGCTGTCCAGCGATCGTTGTCAGCCGAGGGAACGCAGTCTAGCGGGGAGTTGCGTACAGCATCACGGTGTAAGTCCGGCCCGATTTGGTGTCTTCCTTGATCGCGATGCCGGTTTCGGTGGGCTGTTCGGCGAGCAGGTTCTTGTTGTGACCCGGCGAGTTCTGCCAGCCTTCAAGGGTGATTCGTGCCAGTTCTTCGGTGGAATAGCCATCGTACCCGGAGCGGAAGGCGAGGTTCTCGGCTACGAACATCCAGGTGTAGCCTGCATTCTCAACGCGATCAGAAGGATTGCTGTCGCCGGCCTGATGGCTGAAGTTGTCTGTCTCAATCATCGTGTCGGCATGAGCCAGGGCAGCCACGTTCAACTTCTCGTTGACTTTGAGCGTCCCAAGATCATTTTCCTGGCGGTAGGCGTTTACCTTCTCAACAAGAAGCGATTCCAGTTCGGACAGCGCCTGCCCCTTATGTGGTTCGTCTGCGCGAACGGAGGGAGAAATGCAGAGGAGAAGCAGGAGCAGGGGGATTGAGTTCTTCATGGCAACAAGGCTTCCACAGTGATGGATAAATCAATGACTGTAGATGCATCGTAAACCGAAATGCCGCTGCCGCAAGACGTTTCTTGAGCGGCTGTCAGTGCGCGGTTTCAGTCCCGACCAATGCCTGAAAAGGGGGCGGATACTCGACATGACCGGGGCGTCCGGCGAGAACGCCGGGAGTCAACTCCAGTGCCATCCAGCCGCCGTAGTTCGAGTAAGGCGATTCGAGTCCGAGAGCCAGTTCCGAAGAGAATCCGAAGCGGGAGTAGTAAGCGGGATCGCCCAGGACAACGATGGCGGAATGCCCCTGAGCTCGGCAGGCTTCCAGCCCCGCGGCAATCAGCCGTGTGCCAATTCCCTGTCGACGATACTCCGGCAGCACGCACATCGGAGCCAGCGAGAGTGCGGTCCACGTTTTGTTCTCAGAAACGACAAGCACGCGACTGAAAAGGATGTGCCCGACGATCTGCTGGTCCACTTCCGCGACCAGAGAGACCACTTCGTATCCCTGCGACTGCAGCGCCCTCACCAGATCGGCTTCTGCAGGCGAGCCGAAACTGATTGTGTTGATGTCTTTGACCGCAGCGCGATCCTGTTCCTTTTCCTTGCGAATAATGCAGGTCATCAAGCACCGATGGGGAGGGGAGGTTGGGGATGAAGGTCTACCACAGAGTATCGACATCTCCGGTCAGGTTACAATCCCAGACGGGACAGAAATTCAATCTGCACAGATATCGATGAACGTCGATGAATCGCCGGGAATCGTAAGGTTTCCGCCCTTTTCGGGGGCACTCCCTTTTGCTGGTCTCGGAGGGGATCTAGAATGGCTCACCCGGTTCGGAACCTCAGGGATTTCTCCATCTTCTGGCCGGGGTGAACGTTCGCGGACAGGATCGTCCTGCAGATTTCGATGACAACTGTGGTCGGTGGAGCCGACATGACTGGTGATAGTGTGGCAGAGCGGAAGGCAGCACAGACAGTACCCCAGGCGGAAGACGAAACACTGGCGACAGGCCGGAGGATCTGGTCACGCCTGAATCATCAACGACCCTCGCTGGTCGATCGTCGCTGGCTGGAGGATCGCATTCTCGGCTGGGCGATGGCCGACGAGTCGGTCAAGGTTCAGATGTTTCGCTTCGTGGATGTCCTCCCGATGCTTCGGGATCACGAATCGCTGAATCGGCACCTCCACGAATATTTCGAAGACGTCCAGCAGAACCTCCCGCTGGCGGCTCGAATGGCTCTGCATGTTACCGACGGTAACCGCGTTCTTGGCCGGGCTCTGGCGGTGAATGCCCGGACCAATGCCCGGCGGATGGCGAACCGGTTTATCGCCGGAGCCAATGCCGACGAGATCATCCGATCGGTGATGAAGATTCGGGATTCCGGCTTCGCAACCACGTTGGATCATCTGGGCGAGGCGGTCCTCAGCGAGCCCGAAGCCGATGCGTATCAGGAAGCCTATCTGGACCTGATTCGTCGACTGGCCCCAAAGCTCGATTCGCTGCCCGAAGCCCAGCAGATCGATTCCGATCATCTCGGGCCGATTCCCCGCATGAACATTTCGCTGAAGCTGTCCGCTCTCACGGCCGACTTCAACCCGATCGATCCGGCTGGCACATTAAAGCGAGTCGCCGCCCGGCTTCGGCCGATCCTGACGCTGGCGATGCAGCACGACGTATTCGTGAACATCGACATGGAGCAGTTTGCTTACAAGGATCTCACCTATGAGATCTTCAAGACGATTCTGCTGGAAGAAGAGTTTGCTGATTACCCGAACGTGGGGATCGTCTGTCAGGCCTATCTGAAGGAATCCCGCGAAGATCTTGAAGGTCTACTCGAGTGGGTGAAGCAGCGCGGCGTGCCGATCACGGTTCGACTTGTGAAGGGCGCCTACTGGGATTACGAAACCATTGTGGCGGGATTGAAAAACTGGCCGGTCCCAGTGTTCGAGCAGAAATGGGAAACCGATGCCAACTTCGAGGAACTGACCGAGTTTCTCTTCGACAACTACGACTGGCTGGCCCCGGCGATCGGAAGTCACAACCTGCGAAGTATCGCTCACGCGATTGCCGTGGCCAAACTCAAGGAAGTGCCCCGCGATGCCTTTGAGATTCAGATGCTCTACGGCATGGGGCAGGATGAAGCTCAGGTCCTTTCAGAAATGGGCTACCGGGTTCGAATTTACGCCCCGTTCGGCGAGCTGATTCCGGGGATGGCCTACCTGGTTCGCCGATTACTGGAAAACACATCCAACGATTCCTTCCTTCGCCAGAGTTATCAGGAACAACGATCTTTCGAGGAACTCATGATGAGCCCCGCCAAAAAAGCTGCTGAGAAAACCGAGACAACCCCCAGGGCGGCTCCGCTTCCGTTCCAGAACGAACCGACCATCGATTTCTCTCAGAAGGAGAATCAGGAAGCGATGGAAGCGGCACTCGCATCGGTGCGCGAAGAACTCGGTCAGGAATATCCGATTGTCATCGGCGGCAAAGCCTATGAGACGCGGCAGATGCTCAACTCGCGTTGTCCCTTCGATCAGGAACTGATTGTCGGCCGCGTCTCGTCGGCAACGAACGAGCTGGCTGAAGAAGCGATTGAGACTGCCAAGTGGGCGATGGCATCGTGGTCGGCGATCGACGCGGATCATCGAGCCGAGTATCTCGATCTGATAGCCAACGGGCTGCAGGAACGCCGCCTCGAGATGGCCTCGTGGATTGTGTACGAATCCGGTAAGCCCTGGGAAGATGCTGATGCCGATGTCGCCGAGGCGATCGACTTCTGCCGGTACTATTCGATTCAGATGCGTGAAATGGAACGCTCCCTGCATGTCGATCTGCCCGGCGAAGAGAACGAGTACTCGTACCGTCCCCGCGGCGTCGCCGTCGTGATTGCACCGTGGAACTTCCCGCTGGCGATTCTGACCGGGATGACGGCTGCCGCACTGGTGACGGGAAACACGGTTGTCATGAAGCCGGCTGAACAGTCTCCGGTGATCGCCGCCAAACTGATGGAAATCATTCGCGCGACCGGCATCCCCGATGGTGTCGTGAACTACCTGCCCGGCAACGGCCAGGAGATCGGACCAACACTGGTGACCAGTCCGGATATCGACGTCGTGGCCTTCACGGGTTCGCGGTCGGTAGGACTCGAGATCAATCAGAAGGCCGCCGAAACCACCTCCGCTCACAGCAGCGTCAAACGAGTTATCGCCGAGATGGGCGGTAAGAACGCCATCATCGTCGATGATGATGCCGATCTCGATGAAGCGATCACGGGCGTTCTCGCCAGCGCCTTCGGTTATGCCGGGCAGAAGTGCTCCGCCTGTTCACGGGTCATTGTCCTGCAGTCTGTCTACGAAGAGTTCTGCAATCGCCTGAAGGAAGCCATCCAGAGCTTAACCATCGGACGCTCCGACGAACCGGGCACGCGGATTCCAGCTGTGATCGACAAGGACGCTCAGGAAAGCATTGAGCAGTACATCGAAATCGGGCTCGAAGAAGCGGAGCTTCTGGCCAGCGTCGAAGTCCCCGCCAAACTCAAGAAGCAGGGGTGCTACGTTTCCCCGCATGTCTTCACCCGAGTCAGGCCCCAGGATCGAATCGCCACGGAAGAGATCTTTGGACCGGTTCTGGCGGTGATGAATGCCCGCGACTTCAGCGATGCTCTCAAGATCGCCAATGACACCGACTACGCCCTCAGTGGCGGAGTCTACAGTCGCAGCCCGGTGAATCTGAAGCGGGCCCGAGCCGAATTCCGTGTTGGCAACCTCTATCTGAATCGGCCCTGCACAGGAGCGCTGGTCTTCCGTCAGCCGTTTGGCGGCTTCCGCATGTCGGGCATCGGCACTAAAGCTGGCGGTCCCGATTACCTCCACGAATTCCTGATCCCGGTGAATATCACCGAGAATACGCTTCGTCGAGGATTCGCTCCGGAAGAGGCGTAACGGATGTCCGATGCTGGGATACGGCTCTGCCTGTTCCAGACGCATCAGGTTGAGGCATCATCGAGAAGCGTGGCCCGTCCGCCTCAGTGGGAAGGGCACGGACAACAGGAATCTTCCGCATGCCGCAGCCACGTTAACAGAACGTGACGAACCCATCCGGTTGCGAGATGCCCGCCGGTACAGCGGTCAATGGCCGCGGACGTTCTGCAGGCGGATCCGTTGGATGCCGCTTTCGCTGGAGGTCTGCGACACACAACAGGCGAGATGGAGCGGCGTGTAGGCCTCCGTTGGATAAGTCATCCGAGCGAGCTCTTTCGTCCCGGCGAAGGCCCTTTTAGGATCAACCGGGTGCGTGACAATGTCGACCGGCGATTCATTATGGCACCGCTTGCAGGTGTAGAACTCGACGAACACATCTTCCTGGTCGGGGTACTCGACATAGTTCAGGGCGACCAGACGGCCACTCTTGAGAGTTTCATGCACGTCGCGGCGGCTCTTGAACGGGCCGAACATCTGGGACGTTTTCCAGGTCCCGCAGCGGTTGCAATATGGACGGTTGCGAATCGTCATGCCCATCAGAATCGGTAGCGAGGCAATGATGAGCAACTCGGTAAACCGGTAGATGATCGAGCCCGTCAGGCCGAGTGAGTTCGGAGCCGAACTTCCGTCGAGAGCGAACGAAATCGGCTGGCGGAACGTGTACGAAACGTATTGCGGGAACGTGCTGGCCTGCATCCGCTGCAAAAGTTCCGGGTTGCCCTGGAAATGATCGAACGCGTTTCTGGCGGGACCGGTTGTGTCTGCGCGAGTGGAGAACGCCTCGTAGTTCTGCGCGACGGTCCAATAGATTTCTGCTTGAGACCCCAGCGAAGTCGAGAGCCGGCTCTGCGAGACAAAGAACTCTACGGCGTAGGTAATCGTCAGTGTAAACAGTGCCGCGAGGACGCTGGCTGTAATGAGGCTTCCCATGTCTCGCACGCCGAAGATGTGCAGGAACTTCAGCATGACGCCGCCGTGCAGGACGCCGATCAAAATCGGTGAGACAACGAGCACCCACAGAAAGGCGTGGATCAAACCAAAGACGATCCCTGTGACGAATGCGGTGACCAGCATCAGGCCGCAGAGCAGGAGGAAGCCCTGAAACTCGAAACTCGACTCCACGCGGAATTCTTCGACCGGGAAGATCCCGAGAGTCCGTGAAGATACCTCCGACGAGGGGGATGGCTTCATAACGCCGGAGCTGGACGAGGAGGAGGCGGTGGACATGACTTGCCAGCCTGATCTGATTGGAGAAGCAGCGGACACGAACGCGAACGACTATCGCGGTGCGCATGGTAGAAGGCCGCCGACGCCCCGGCAAATCGGTTGGTGAAGATCTGATGAATACCCTCCGAGGTTCCCGTTCAGACGTATCGGACCGCAGCCAGGCGGGGGATGTCGGGGGAAAGGTGTCCGAGCGAAGCTCTTAGTCGGTCGTGGGATTCCTCGGTGTTTCCCCGAACATGTTGCAGGCCGAATGCGCCTGACAGTCCGGGGCGTCGGCTTGCCGATCAATCTGGATCGTCGTGTGACGAATCTTGAATTTCTCCCGGAGCACGCGCGACATCTCCCTCAGATACTCAGCGTCGCCTGTGGAATCAGGTCGAATCACATGAGCTGTCAAAGCGATGTTCGTCGTGCTCATCGCCCAGACGTGCAGGTCGTGCACTTCCGTGACGCCGGGATCGTCCCGCAGGGCGGCGGCTACGGCATGAAGATCGATCGACTGCGGCACCGCCTGCATGGCCATGTTGACCGACTCGGTCAGCAGCCCCCACGTTCCCCATAGAATCAGAGCGGCGATGAGAAGACTCAGAACGGGGTCCACCAGAGTCCACCCCGTGTAGTAGATCACGATTCCACCAATCACAACGCCCAGCGACACTCCGGTATCAGCCGCCATGTGGAGAAAGGCTCCGCGGATATTCAGGTCATGGTCGTGATCATGCTTCTGCACAAAGAGCAGCGTCGTGACGAAATTCACGACGACCCCGATGCCGGCGACAATGATCACCGTCTGGCTGTCTGGCACGCTCGGTTCCTGAAAACGGCCGATTGCTTCCCAGACAATACCGCCAGTCGCCATCAGGAGAATGAGGGCATTGAACAACGCGGCCAGGATAGTGGCCGACTGATACCCGTATGTCCGTTTGGAGCTGGGGGGGATCTGGGAGAGAGCGTGCCCGCTCCATGCCAGAAGCAGCCCCAGAACATCGCCCAGGTTATGGCCCGCGTCGGAGAGGAGCGCGAGCGATCCGATCTGGAATCCGAAACCGGCTTCCACGAGGACGTAGAAGACGTTCAGCGACACGCCCCATCGGAAGGCCCGATTGTAGTGGAAGTGGTGGGCGTGATCGTGCATGACTCGTGTGACTCCTGGGAACCTCGGGAACTGCCCGGCCAGTGTATCACGTCATCACAATCGATCGAGAGCAATCAGTAATCGTGGCGTCCCATTTCTGCGGCAATGATCTCTCGGGAGAGGAATCGCCGGGCCCGGCTCAGTTTCTCCGCCCCATAGTTGATGACGAGATCCTCTTTCAGGCCGGAAAGCACAACCGTCTGTTGACCCCGGTCATGATTAAGCAGCAGGAGCCGATTCATGTCCAGGTCGTTCCTCGATAACAGGGTATTGCCCGTTGCCGGGTCGAGAACCTCGAGCAGCAGCGTGCGGTTCTGATCACCGGGCCGCTTCTGATGCGTGGCGCACAACAGGAGGAAGGGAAGGTCTTCTCCCTGATCTTCGACGACCGAGCGATGCGACAGCACGCGGGTCCACTCCAGTTCATTGGTGCGAGTGTCGACTGCCAGGACCTGCCCGTTTATGTGTGTCAAATCCCAGGGCGCATCGGTGAAGCGACTGGTGTAGCCATCGGCTTCGTCGATGCGCTGGGTCTGGTAAAGATTCACCAGATACCGCGTTCCGCATCGCACGACTCGCAGATAGTTGGCCTGGTCGAAATCGTTGTCGAGGACAAGATCGATCACCATCTCGGCTTCGTCGGGGCGGAAGATCTTGAGGTGCCGGTTGTCGAGCAGCAGAGTGATCTCATTCTCAGAGGTGTGATAGAGGTCGTGGGCGCCGAACGGCTGATCGAGCAGCAGTTCTTCCTTCTTCGGATCCCACAGCCGCAACGACCGCTGATGCGGCGACTCGGCCGAGACGGCCAGATACAGCATGCATCGTCCGAAGGCCTGTCGGGTGCGCTGAACATGGTACGGCGGATGCTCCAGTTGCATCTCGCGGAGGACTTCCCCGGTGCGGGTTGAAAGCAGGGTGTACGTGTTCTGGTCCGGATGGAAATAGGCGAGTACATCTTCGTCGCCGATTAACCCTGTGTTGCGATCGGCCCACAATCCACCCTGCGGGTTCAGATCCGTTCGCTTCCACAGCAGGCGGCCGTTTCCGGGATCGATGCATGTCACGGCTCGGGATGTCTGCACAATGCAGAACCCTTCACCGACGGGGCCGAGCTCCACTCGGTGTTTACGGTCGCCGCAGCGGACTCCGTGATGCGGCGTGTATCGGGCGACACCGGCTTCGTCATGGGTGCAGCTCAGCGATCTGCTGGCCAGGATCGAGCAGTGATTCGCCACGCCGCGTTCCCAGATCGGCTTCCCTTCCAGAAGCGAGATTCCATAAAGGCGACCTTCTGCGATAACGGGCAGAAGATGGCCCGTCTGCTTCGAAGTTCCATTGCCCAGACTGACCCGAGATCCCGGCAGCACGAACTCGCAACGGACACGGCCGGTGTGGCGATCGAGGAACATCACGTGCTGCTCCTCGACAGAGGATCCGCTCGAGTCGTCGCTGTTCTGCATCGCGGCCAGCACTTCAGAAGACCCGGAGTCGAGTTCGTTTCGTTCGTAAGTTCTGTGGACCATCAACCATCCCTGTCGCGTGTTCTCGTGCAGGAGCCGCGACTTCATGAACGGCCCGTCGTGAAGCAACGGATAGGAAGGTCTGCTCGTGATGGAAACACTTTGCACGGGAGCCAGTGGCCCGTTGGCCTGGCGGTAAGCCCGCCACGTCGGATGCTGACGATCGAAGTGCACCATGAAGTTCTGGTCCGCAGAAACCACGCTGAGTTGTTCCGGATCCGGCGTGGTGTGTCCGAGCAGTTTCAGGAAATGACTGTCTCCGCTGTCGGCGTTGAACAGTTCCGGCTGCCAGTTGAGCTGGGTGTGCCGTTTCATCGTATCCATTGAGGACGAAAGCTCCGCCAGATTCGCGGCGGCCAGGGTGTGGCAGTCCAGTTTCGAATACAGCGAAATCAGTCCCTGCATGGCATAGTGCCGCGTCGCCGGCAGGCACGACTTCTTCATGCTCAGCAGGATTAACTCGGCTCGCTGATACGCTCCCGTTCTCGCGGCTCGTTCAGCCAGTTCTCGTGCGACATGATCCCGCAGTTCGTGAATCTCATTGGAGTCCGATTCCGACCAGCCGCCTTCCTCCTCCGAGCATTCGCCAGACGCGACGGAAACGCTCTGGTTCTCGAAGTCATCTGAAAGCAGCTCCAGGAACGTCTCCAGTTGAGGAACACTCAGGAGCCCGAGTTGAGACAGACGATCATCGCGAATCTCGGCAATCAGTTTCTTCCGCTCTTCGCGAGACAGTTCACCGAGCAACTGGCTGTAGATTCCGGGAATCCAACTGGTCGAAGTTGTGACATGACCGGGATGTCCGCTGGCGGGGATGGCGATGTGCAGCCCGATGCTGGCAAATCGATCGGTCGCCTGCCACAGTCCGGCTGTGTCCCGCGCGACGATCAGGTGTTCAATCTCTTTGACCAGGAAGCGAGCTCGCTGTTCCTCATTCTCAACCAGACTTTCGATCTCCTCAAGCAGTGCCACGCTTTCGTTGCGGCTGCTGAGTCGACGATCTTCTTCCAGTTTCTGGTAGAGCAATTCCCGATACAGATTCACTGTCGTCTGACGCGTGTCGCGGTCAGCCATCGCGAGTTGCATCGCCTGGCGGAGATGTCTTCCGGCTTCATCGGTGCGACCCATGATGACCTCGGCTTCCGCGAGAGTTTGCAACTGCGTTTCGCTGAGAGCATCGGCTTTGGCAACCTCGTTTAATTCTCTGATGACGGCTCCAGCCTGGCGGAAGGCCACGACTCGGTCGATGCCGACTGAAACGATCAGATCCCGATAAGACATGAGGTTGCCGAGAGGAAACTGATAGCGATCGCTTGTCGAAGGCTGCTCGTCGAGACGGCCATCCTGCAGCCGCAGATCGGAACCGACCGACCGGCCGTCCGAGATATTCAAGGCAATGATCTGACCCGATCGTCCCGCTCGAGCAGCCGAATCGGCACTCTCCTGTGGAGTAGCCGGAAGAATCGACCGCTCATCAGCGACTGGCAGGAGGAAGACGTCGCCCACCTGAATTCCGTGCCCGCACACGATTCCGGTCTGCGTTTCCCACAGATTCTCCCCAGTCTCCGGATTCACGGCGCGGCAATTGTGGCTACCAACAACGAGCAGGAATTCCTCTTCGCGATTTTGCGAGTCGACGTGAGTTGTCGAGACTCCCGCCAGATACTCGGCACCTTTTCGCGGAATGGACCAGAGGGCTTCTCCTGTACGCAGATCGCAGCACTGAATCGACTGCGAGCGATCCGGCAGGACAATCACCTGATCTCCGCAGACCACCGGATAATTGAATGCTCCGGGATGCGAGTATCGTGTTGACTGAGAGTAGGTCCAGCGACCCGAAGCCTGACGGCTGTCGGAGTCTGCGTAGCAAACTGTCCAGGCAAGGGTGCCGAGGTCGGCATGCAGGGCGATCAGCTGGCCGTTGCCATTGTCGCAGAGAATCAGACCATTCGTGCAGATGAGCGGAATCGCCTGATTCGCCCGCACAACATCATGGGCCAGGGGCCGGTCTACATAGCTGATCGACTGAGTCCAGATCAGCCGACCGGTTGCGGACTCCAGAGCGGACACACAGATCTGGCTGTCGAACTCACTGACAACAAAGGCGATCGTTCCGGAGATCGTCGGCGAACCGAAGAAGAAATGGCCGGCCAGATCATGTGGCCGCGCATCAGAGGGGCCGTCCACCCGAGTCAACAGGCCACGGTAGTCGATCGACCACTCCGGCACTGCCGCTGAGGTCGTGTCGGTTTCCGGGGACAGCTCAAGCGCGACGAGCCGGTTTGTCAGGACCGCCACATCCTCCGCATTGTGATGAGCTGGGCTGGACTCATCGAGCGGAGGATAGGCGGCTGTTCGATTGAAAGCAGGGTCGGGACGTCGCTGAATGTCTTCGACGGCAAAGATCCGTTCGCCGTCGGTCGAAAGCCGGCTGATGACAGAATTGGAAATGTGCAACCGTTCCAGGCCCGGGTGACTGGTCGTGATTCCCGTGTACGGATCGACCTGCTGCTCATACACGACCGAGAGCGGGCTCTGACTTTGGTATTGCCATAATGGCTGCTCTGATGAAGCCCGGGATTGCGAGGGCAGGGGATAGGCGCTGATGACATCGAGATCCCGGAACACGAGCACATCACCCGCACAGACTGCGAAGAGCGAGGTAATCGCCGGTTGAAGTTGCTCGCTGCGTTGTGCCGACCAGTCTTCAAGGCTGGCTCGCAGCGTCCTCGACTCCGTCTCAGGCTGTAGTCCGAAAGCCTGGCGTAAGATCTGCCACTGAACACTCGACATGGGCGAGGAATGTTTGAGCGCCGTGCCAGACGTTAACTGACGTCCATGGTGCCAATCGCTATTATCGCTAATTATGCTCGTATGGTAGTCCGACAGCTCACGGCTCATCGCGAGCAGGGCTTCGGGTCTCGCAACCCTGGACTCCGACAGCGCTGATTCAAGAGCGGGGGCATCGAGCGTCGCTGCGGCCACGTGGGCCCGAGCATAAAATGCTTCCGGCAGATGACGGGTATGGCGTCGCGATTCCAGCAGCTCCGTCATCCCACGGATCGACTGCTCCAGTTCGCCCTTGTCCCAGGCGTTGCTGATCAGCTTCAACATCGCCGTCCGGCCTGCATCCGTCTCGAAATAGCAGCGGGCCACATGGCGGCAACTGTCAGCGTCGTTCACGTCGAGCAGAGCCTGGGCCTTCGAGCCGTAGAGCTGTTCGTAGACGGACCAGAGACCGCGATAGCGGTTAAACACGTCGGCCGACAGCTGACGAATCGTGCGGATCTGCTGCCCGCTCGTCCATTCGAAGGAATCATTCGGCTGATCCATGAGCTGCTGGTAGATGCCGGCGGCTTCGACCCACTGTTCTTCATTCGCCAGGGCTTCGAACCGATCGAGCATCACGGCCAGATCCGGCCGGCGCAGCAATGTCTGGTTCACGACCCGTTCACGGCGGAAATCTGTGTCAGCTTCATAGAATGGAGAGTCTTCCGCGGCAACACGAGTGACGGCGGTTGAGAGGGAAACAACGGCCAGCACGCTCGAGAGAAACTGGAACCGCCGGTTCGCTTTCACGGAAGAATCGGACCTGGGGCGGGAAGAGTTTCTGCGAGGCAGATCTGATGTCTGCTTGCGGCGAAACTTCGCCATGCTGCGTAATCGCTGCATTGTCTTCTCCTCATGAGAATGACCAGGAAGTCTTTTCCTGGAGCGTCTTGCCCCTGGGTAAGTCGGATTCCTGCCCGGAAGAAAAGCGTGTGCCAGGACTCGCTTTTTCCTCAGCCAGATCAGTCCGACAAACACGGCACGTTGTAGTTCTCGAGGTGCGAAGCAAAAGCCATGCCTAATAAGTTTGCGGCCTTCACCGCAAAACTTCGTCGCATGCTGGAGATCGAGCCCTGAGGGCAAGACCCTCACCGGCAACCGGCAGCGTGATTCACACTGTCGGCGATCGTTCAGCTTGCAGATGCCCTGCTCATAAAGAGTTAGGGCATCCTGTTGTCTTCAGGTCGGAGGAAAACCGCTCGCTTGGGCGGGCGATTTCACCGTCAGTCATCTACGTCTGTTGATACGCTTCAGACCGAATTGAAAGTGGCGACGTCGTTTGTCTCAGGCATTCATGTTGAAAAAGTATGCAGCCAGCCGCTTTGCATGCGGCTGAAATCATTCTGGGGGAAGAAAACTCCGGGAGTCAGCAGTTCCAGAGCAAAGATCAGCCTTCCGAGGTGATTCCGCTCTTCGTTTTCCTTGCGATCCGCTGGTTTTCTCCAGTGATTTGTCGAATGAATCGGCAAGTCACGACGCTGTGCACAGGGCACCAACTCTAAATATCGGTCATCCGCGGGACGGGATTTAACACAAAACTCGTTTTCTTCCTAGTGAGAAATCTGAATATGGCGGAAGTACGACAGCCCGATCCTCAGGTCGGCCGCAACCGGATTCCCGTTCGTTGTGCGAGAGTGCCTCTTAATGAAGCACCGGGCGTTGAGGCATCGGCAGAGAATAGCCCTGGAGTCCATCTCCATGACGGACTGTTCGAAAACGGACTCGCAGGTCGATTCAAATCGGCTAAACTCAGGGGACTGCCCCTGTCGAACCTCATTTGTCCTGATCCTGTGATGCAGGCACATCTGAAGATGATCTGACATCGACTCTGATACGCATACTGAAGGAAGGATCGGATGAAGCTGGGAATTCTGTCGTGCAGCCCGAACTGTTACAGCACGCGTCGACTCCGTGAAGCAGCGGAGTACCGCGGACACAAAGTCAAAGTGCTCAACACGCTCCGATTCAGTATTGATGTCGCCCAGGGCGATCCCGATCTTTACTATCGCGGCAAGCCTCTCAGCGACTACGACGCTGTGCTTCCGCGGATCGGCAATTCGATCACCTACTTCGGCACCGCCGTTGTACGACAATTCGAGCAGATGGATGTCTTCTGTGCGAATTCGTCCAACGGGATCGCGAATTCCCGGGACAAACTCCGCAGTCTGCAGATCCTGAGTCGGCATCAGATCGGCATTCCAGAGACGACCTTCGTCCGGGATCGGTCCGACGTCATTCCGGCGATCGAACGCATCGGCGGGGCTCCGGTCATCATCAAGTTGCTCGAAGGAACGCAGGGCGTTGGCGTTATACTGGCCGATACCGTGAAGGTCGCAGAAGCGATTATCGAGACTCTGCAGAGTGCCCGACAGAATGTTCTTGTTCAGAAGTTCGTCAAAGAAAGCAAAGGGCGGGACATACGGGCCTTCGTGGTGGGCGATCGCGTTGTCGGAGCAATGCGGCGAATCGCCCAGGGGACCGAATTCCGCAGCAACGTGCACCGGGGCGGTCGGACCGAAGCGGTTAACCTGGATGAGAAGTTTCGCGAGACCGCGGTCCGGGCCGCACAAATCATGGGACTTCGCGTTGCTGGAGTCGACATGCTCGAGAGCAACGAAGGTCCCCAGATCATGGAGATCAATTCGTCGCCGGGGCTGGAAGGCATTGAGGGAGCGACCGATCTCGATATCGCCGGAGCGATCGTCGATTACATGTCGGCTGAAGTTTCTTTCCCCGATCTCGATATCCGGCAACGACTCACTGTGAGCCGTGGCTACGGGGTGGCGGAACTGTCGATTCGGGAAGGTTCGGAGATCGTCGGCAAGACGATTCTGGAATCGGGGCTGCGGGAACGGGACATTAACGTCCTCACGCTGAATCGAGCGACAATGATCATTCCCAATCCAAAATCAAGCCGCGTTCTGGAACCGGGCGATCGGCTGCTCTGCTTCGGAAAACAGGAAGCGATGCGAGATCTCGTGCCGGAGCGAACCCGCAAAGCCCGCCGACCCAAGGTCAAGAAGCTTCCCGATCAGAGCACTCCGCATTAAAGTGCAGTCATGCGGGCACTGCGGAATGACGACGCAGGCGGAGGATGACGAGAAGGAAGCGACGGCATGCCGGACCGAAAGTATCGACTGAAAAAGCGTTCGCCTCATCGCTGGGGAGACGTGAGAGTCGAACCGGGGCAGTCGGTGGAAGTGTCGCTGGTTGTCGCGGAAAGCTACAGCAGTCTCTCGATACCGATTCCGGTCATTGTGCAGCGGGGGTTGGAAGATGGACCAACCGTCTTCGTGACGGCAGCTCTGCATGGCGACGAGATTAACGGCACCGGCGCGATTCGGGAGTTAATCAGTCACCGGCGGCTGAACCTGTTGCGAGGAACGGTTATCTTTGTCCCCGTGGTCAACATTCTCGGGTTCGACCGTCACTCCCGCTATCTCCCTGATCGACGCGATTTGAATCGCTGTTTCCCCGGATCGATCGAGGGGAGTCTCGCGGGCCGCATGGCCCGGCTGATTTACGAAGAGATCATCGGCAGGTCCGACTACGGGATCGACCTGCATACGGCCGCCGTGCGGAGGACGAACTTTCCGAATGTGCGGGCCGACATGACCAACCCCGAGGTCGCCCGTCTTGCCAAAGCCTTCGGATGCGAAATCATCCTCAGTGGAACCGGACCGGATGGATCCTTTCGCCGCACAGCAACGGAAGCCGGTTGCCCGACCGTGATTCTGGAAGCCGGCGAAGTCTGGAAGGTCGAGCCCGGCGTAGTCGAGTACGCCGTGAACGGCATCCACTCCGTACTGTCCGAACTGCGAATGGTGGAAGGGCACCGAGCCGAACCCCCGTTTCAGGTGACGATCCAACGAACAAAATGGATTCGTGCCTCACGCGGCGGATTTCTGCACTTTCACGTGCGACCGGGAGATCTCGTTCGACGTGGCACGCCGTTGGCCACGAACTCGAGTCTCACCGGCGTTGAGAACAACGTGTTGATTTCTCCGGCGAAGGCCATCGTCCTCGGTATGACGACACTCCCGGCCATCGCCCCCGGCGATCCGATCTGTCATCTCGGGTTGATTCCAAAGCGGTACCGGGAACTTGAAAGAATTCAGGCATCGCTCACCCAGGACGACCTGCACGGGCGGGTCCTGGAACACCTCTCGACCAATATCAGAGTGACAGACAGACTGGAGCCGGAGTCGGACGACAGCGAAGGAATCGCTCAGGAGGAAACGACGGAATAATGACGCGACTGGCTTTGCTTCGTAAGAGATTCATGCGGAACACGAAGAGACTCCGCTTCCGCCGACCGAACGTGGGCGCGCGGCCCGGCGTGCTCGTTTTCTCGGATGAAGCGACCGAAACGCAGGTCAATTCCATCTGTTATTCGCCGGATGTCCTGCGGCACAATCCTGAGGACCTGGAAGACCTCGTCGCCAACAAAGACGTGCTTTGCTGGATCGACGTGCAGGGGCTGAAGAGCGAAGTCGAAATCAAGCGGATCGCAAAGCTCGCTTCGATTCCTGATCTGATGCTCGAAGACATCGTCAACGTTCCCCAGCGCAGCCGCAGCGATTCTGTCGATGGTCGACTGTTGATCGTGACCCGCATGATTCGACCGGACAAGACGGGAGCGATTTCGATCGAGCAGGTCAGTATTTACGTTTACGAGAACATCATCGTGACGTTCCAGGAAGAAGAAGGGGACGTGTTTTCCGCCATTCGTCAGCGACTCCACAATGCCAAAGGTCCGCTGCGAAACAGTAAGGCCGACTTCCTCGCTTACACGCTGCTCGCCACAATCGTCGATGCCTACTTCCCGCTGCTGGAACATATGGCTGACCGGCTGCAGATTCTGGAGCATTACGCCCTCATGCGGCCCACTTCGGGGCTGCTGCGGCATCTGGTCTCGGCTCGAAACGACGCTCTGAGGCTGCATCGGGCCGTCAAACCGCAGAAAGAGCTCTTCGCCGGGATGCTTCGAGACAAGACCAGTCTGTTGAGCGAGGAAGTCCGGATGTATCTCAACGACTCCCATGACCACACGATCCAGGCTGCCGATGTCACCGATACGCTTCGTGAGATGTCGATCAATCTGCTCAATCTCTACATGTCGTCGATGGCCAACCATACCAACGACAAAATGAAGGTGCTGACCATCATGGCCAGTATCTTCATTCCGTTGACGTTCATTGCCGGTGTTTACGGGATGAACTTCGATTACATGCCCGAGTTACACGTCGTCTGGGGATATCCAGCCGTCTGGATTGTCATGGCGGCGACCGCGATGGCCCTGATGATCTATTTCTATCGCAAAGGATGGATCACCGATCACAATCGAGATCTGGACCAGACGCTTCGCGAGCATTTCTCCGAGATCGCGACCCGCCATTCGGTCAAATAAACCTGCAGACTCCCGCGAGGCCCGGCATGACAGCGACATCTTCCACCGAACGAGTTCCAACTCCCACGGCTCCTCCAACATTCGGGCAACGGATCTTTCGTCGATTCATCGCCGGGGTGCTCTTCGTCCTGCCAGCCGTGGTGACGATCGCCGTGGTCTACCAGATTTATCTGCTCGTCAGTCACTGGATCATCGAACCGGTCGCCATGCTGATTATCCCGCCACGTCTGGAAAATCAGTACTGGCAGGCGATTGAAGATTACGTTACGCCGCCGCTCTCGCTGCTCGTGGTCCTGGGCGTGCTCTATCTGGCCGGCTATCTGTTTCAGACGCGGATTCGCACCTGGTTGAACTGGCTCTTTTCGCACGTTCCGGGTGTCTCGACGATCTACAAAGCGATACTCGACGTCGTTTACGCCTATCAGGGACCCGACGGCCTGAAGAAAATTGACGAAGTTGTTCTCGTGCCGTTCCCCAGCGACAAAGCCCGCATGGCGGGGTATCTGATGTCGCGAACGAAGGACGCGGCTACGGGCGAAGAACTCTGCTGTGTCTACATTCCGCTTTCGCTGTTTCCGCCCGCCGGGTACACGTTGATCTACCGGGCTGAAGACATCATCTTCACTGACTGGGATGCGGCGGATGGCTGGAAGATCCTGCTTTCCGCGGGATTGACGCTCCCCGATCAAATCCCGTTCCAGCTTAATCGCACGCCGGAATAGCAGGCGGATGAATCGCTGCCGGCGATTCTACTTCCCCAAACCGGTGTCGGTTGTTAAGTTATCAGTCGAAATAACGCATCCGGGCAGGGAGGGACGATGTGTTTCTGACGTGTTCCATTCGGCGCAAGCTGTTTGTGCAGTTTGGCTTAGTGTTTTCAATGCTATTGTTGATGGCCATAGCGTCCATCGTTGGGCTGGTTTCGTATCGGGACGTCGTGTCCGATCTCCAGTACAGCATTAACGATGCGCCACGAAAAGCCGAACTGATTGCCGCTGTGGACATTCTGTTCCAGCCGCTGCTGCTGCATCCGCCACAGACGGGCTTCGATCCCGCTGCGTTCGCACAGACCCAGCACGGCCAGTTCGGAACGGCTCTCCGACGTTCGAAGGTCGCCGTCCGCGATTTTCTCAGTCGCCTCGAAACCTTGCCCGATCAGTCATCGATTCAGATCGACGATTATTCTCTGCTGCGGCAACGCGTCGTCAATACGGTGCAGTACCTCGATGAAGAGTACGAACGGGGACGGATTATGGATCCCCGCCAGCGAGCCGAGGCTGTCAACTGTTGTCTTCAGCAGTTGAATGCCCTCAACCAGTTCATCAGCAGCGTGCCCGATCCATTTGATATCTTCCTGCCGCGTCTGGCCGAGGCCGAGAAGAATCTGCAGATGTGTCTGAACATCGTCGTGGTGTCCAGCGTCATCGCGCTGATTCTATTCCTCTGCGTCGTCGGCAGCAGCAATCACTGGATCTTCGAGCCGATCAAAACCCTGCACCGGGCGGCCAAGCGGGTCGCCAATGGCGACTTCCAGTACCGGGCGGAACTGTATACCAAAGACGAAATGAACGAACTGGCCGACGTCTTCAACCAGGTCACCGCCCAGTTCTACGAGATCAACCAGGACCTCGATCGAAAGGTCCGCGAGAAGACCAAGGCTCTGATTCGTTCCGAGCGGCTGGCCGGGGTCGGTTTCCTCGCGTCCGGTGTCGCTCACGAGATCAACAATCCGCTGCACGTGATCTCGACGATTTCCGAGTCTCTCGAAATGCAGGCCGAGACTGTTCTTTCAGGCTGCGACGAGTCGGACCGGGAGATGTTCACGAAGTATCTCTCGATGATTCAGACCGAAGCCTTCCGCTGTCAGGGAATCACGGAGAAACTGCTCAGTTTTGCCCGAGGTCAGGAGACGCCGCGAGCAATGACGGACCTGACGGAACTCAGCCGGGATGTCGTGAGCATGGTTTCGCATCTCAGCAAGTTTCGCGATCGCCACGTCGAACTTCTCACCCAGGAGTCGGTCTACGCGGAAGTGAACGCCGGCGAGATGAAACAGGTCGTGCTCAATCTGGTCTCGAACGCTCTGGAAGCGACAGAGAGCGGAGGACGTCTCGATATCGAGCTGATGTCGCTCGGAGACGAAGTCCAGCTGATCTTCCGCGACGATGGTTGCGGAATGACGCCCGAAGTGCAGGATCAGTTGTTCGATCCTTTCTTCACCCAGCGCAAGGGGGGCGGGGGAACCGGACTGGGACTCTCGATTACACTTCGAATTGTTGACGACCATGACGGGTCAATCGAAGTGTCCAGCGACGGCCTCGGCAAAGGAAGCACATTCCGGATCAAGCTTCCCCGCACGGCCAGTTCCGGCATCGTCGGTGAAGAATCCTACATCGCCAATGATCAGTCTTCGAGTTACTACGCGGCCTGATCGGAATCGCAATTTCGACGTCCCGATCGCCTCAGAGATCCACGGCAGCCAGATATGCAGGACGAAGCCTCTTACATCTGTGACTCGTGTGGCGAAGAGATCATCGTACCGATCGATCTCGCCGCTGGCTCTCATCAACAGTACGTCGAAGACTGCCCGGTTTGTTGCCACCCCAATGTCGTCCACGTCGAAGTGCTCGACGCAGAGACGATTCATGTCTGGGCGGAACCGGAGAGCGAGTGATCGGTCCTCAGAATCCCGCGAGGTCGTCTTCGTCCAGACCGTAGTCAGGGTCCACGGGATCGTGACGGGCTGTGGCCGAATCAATCGGCGTTCCGAGTACTTCATCCGGTCGCGGCACGTAGTCCTCGTCCAGATAGAATCCGGAGCCCACTTCCGTGCACAGACCAATCACCGAGTTGGCAATCTCCATCTCGACATCGTCGCACCGCCGTGATTTGTTCGTCGGTGCGGGAGTTATGGTCCGTTCGAACTGATCCAACTGTCCGAGACGCCGTGCGTCCATCAATGCGTAACGATCGAAGACCGCTTCCGCTTCGAATGGTTCTGGATCCTCTTCGATTTCGGTCACCGGAATGACGGAAATTTCGAATCGATCCTCGTCGTCAGATTCCTCCAGCGGAATCTGGGCGTGCGCTTCAAAGGAAGCGTCGTACTCGAGCTCGGCCATCTCGGTCTCGATGTCCCAGTTCTTATCGAATGGACAGTCCAGGCCCGAGGTTTCGCTGACCGTCGTCTGGTCGACATCGCGGGTGTGTGCGAGCGAACACTCAACTTCGTCCACGTTCTCGGCTGTCACTGGTTCGTCCTCAAACGAAGCCTCTTCGGCAACGGTCGGCTGTTTGCTGACCTGTTGTTCTTCCTGTTCGGCTCGCAATTCCATTTCGAGGGTTGCCAGCTCGAAGTCGCTCGTGCTTTCGTCGAGTGGTTCGTCATCGAGATCGATTTCGAGAGCCTCGAGATCATCGTCATCAATTTCGACAGCTTCAGGAATCTGGGGCGAGTGCTGTGAGACGGGTTCACGTCGGACCGGTTCAGCAGGAGCGCCCACTTCGAAACTCGTTGCTGACTCGATTTCGAGTTCGGCTTCTGTGGGAAGGTTCTGTCGCTGAACGTCGGACTCGCCGCCAATTTCGATCGTATCGGAGACGCCCTGTTCGAGCGTTTCGACCTCGGTCGTTGGAGGAATGTTCCAATGCAACGGAAGCTTCTGCAGTTCGGAGAGTGCCCGCTGGACGTGGGTGACACTGACCCGGCTGGCCTTGCCTTCGAAGGCCAGCATGCAGGCGTGATCGCACAGCTGATTCAGACACCGAGGATTTCCGTCGGCGGCATACACGATGAGTTCCAGGGCGGCTTCGTCGAACATCTCCAGAAGCTCGCCGCCGCATTCCTGAACGCGGGTGAGAATGAACTCGACGGATTCCTTCTGCGTCAGCTCATCGAGGCAGACGTGGGCTTCGAGTTTGTGATTGATCGCCTGCAGACTGCGACGCGCCAGAACTTCTTCGAGCACCGGCTGGCCGGACAGCACGACCCGAAAGACCGATCGCGACTGATAGATGAAGTTCGTGAGCGAACGAAGCTCTTCCAGAATATGCTCTTTGAGCATGTGGGCTTCGTCGACAATCAGAGCGATGCCGGTCCGGTACATGGCCAGATCCCGGCCGTGGGAAACCAGCTCGAGCCGAAGTTCCTGTTCGGTCATCCGCCGATAAGGCCGCTTCAGTTCAAACAGAATTGCCTGCAGCAGCGAGCTGCGGGTTGGAAAACTGGCATTCAACAGCAGAACGGGCAGAGGATCGTCTGCCAGCTTTTCTGCCAGTGTCTTGCACAGAAGTGTCTTGCCGGTGCCCGCAGCGCCCGTCATCAGCCCAATTCCGACGCCCTGACGCACCGTCAGATCGAGGGTGTTGAGAGCATGTACGAATGATTCGGAAAAGTAGGCGAAGCGAGGATCCGGGACCGATGTGAATGGGCGGCCCTTCAGATGAAAATGTGTCTCATACATGCGCCGAACATCCCTGTTCCCAGTGTGTCACTAATAAGAATTGACCATCGGAATGCGCGTTAGCCCGCGGCGTCCGAACCCGCATGAGCGGAAAGTGCCGTCGCTTCCCAGATTGCCCAGCGTCCGTGCTGAGTCTGCCGAGGAATCGACGATATCGTCAAAATCGGCATAATTTGCCAAAACCTTGAATGGCTCTATCGTGATGGCGGACATATCCAGTGACTGCGATTCGTACCGCCTGGTCATGTTGTGGGATATAATTCGATGCCCACGGAATTCCCGAGGTGCTTTCGTCTTCCAGAAAACCGAACCGGCAACTGGTATGCGTTGTGCACCTCAAACCTGCTTCCCGTCGGATATCAATTTTGACAGCGCCGCATAAGGTCTCTGAGATTTTGACAGAACACACTGAATACACTGCCCGTGTTTCTTCGACCATTGATGCCATTCGCCTCGTCTTCGGACTGCAGGACGCGAATCTCCGCAAGATTCAGGACGTTTTGCCCGTTCGTGTGGTCTCAGTCGAAAACGAGATTCGGATCACCGGTAACACTGAGAAAGCGGTTGATGAGGCGCGGCAGGTCTTTGAAGAACTCTGCCAGATTGCCAGTCGACGCCGCCAGATTTCCGACCGGGATCTCGATCGGGTGCTCGCGCCTGTCACTCCGATCCCAAAAATGACCGCAGAAGATGCTGAGCCTCTCGGAGAACTGCAGATCCGTCCTGCGGGCATTGTTTCTCCCAAGACGCAGGGGCAGGCTCGGTACATGAACGCCATTCGGGATAGCGATCTGGTGTTCTGCAGCGGCCCGGCCGGTTCAGGAAAGACCTATCTCGCCGTCGCCCTGGCACTCGAAGCCCTCAAAGCCGAACAGGTTCGCAAGCTGGTTCTGGTTCGTCCGGCCGTGGAAGCCGGTGAGAAACTGGGATTTCTGCCGGGGGACCTGCTGGCCAAAGTGAACCCCTTTTTGCGCCCTTTGCTTGACGCTTTGCGCGATATGCTCGACTATGATCAGGTCCAGAGATACATGGAACACGATGTCATCGAGATTGTCCCGCTGGCATTCATGCGAGGTCGAACCCTCAACGAGACTTTCATGATTCTGGATGAAGCCCAGAACACGACCGTGACCCAGATGAAGATGTTTTTGACGCGAATGGGAACCGGTTCTAAGATTGTGGTTACGGGAGATCAGACGCAGAATGACCTGCCGCCCCATGTCACGTCGGGACTCAACGATGCCATGAAACGGCTGCGGGGAATTCCAGGGACGTCGGCCGTCAAACTCGATGGTCGCGATATCGTGCGACACCGACTCGTCCGGGAAATTGTCAAAGCTTACGACATCGGCAGCTCGCCGAACCGCTCTTCGGAATGAAAGATTTCAGTCACCTCGCTAGAATAGCGCCGCCGCACACGTCGACGCCTGACCGGCGGTGCATCGCCTGACAACTCAGAAGGCTTAGCTCGAGTCTGTCACCGCATGCCCTGCCCGTATTGCGTGTGCCTGGTACCACATGAAAATCTTCACTTCTCATAAACGTTCCCGGGTCACGAGAAAGTCCCCGCACCGGCCCGCCCACCATGTGGTCACGCAGTTCTTCTCGCTGAAGTACCATCGCGGCCGACTGCTTCGGCTGTTGATCGGTCTCGTGGGAGCGATTGCGATCGTCACTTCGCTGCAGAGCTGGGTGCATCCCTTCACCTATCGCATTGGGGACCGGTGTCCCGACGGCGTGGTCGCCCGGATGACCTTCCAGGTGACCAACAGTTTTGAGACCGCGCGACTTGCCAAGGAACGCGAGCGGCTCGTCCCGCTGATCTTCCGCAACAATCCTGAACCGCTGAAAATGGCTCCCCAGCAGTTGAAAGCCGCGCTCGGCGCTGTCGCGGAAGCCGATACGCTGGCCGATCTGAATCCCGAGGTTCGTCAGGCGTTCGGGCTCGTTCAGGCACCCCCGGCCGCTGAAGCTCCCGCTGTCCCCGGACAGACGGATCCAGCGGCGACTGATCAATCTCAGGATGTTCGATTCCGCTTCGAGCAGCTCAAGCAGGCAATTACCCCGCTGGATGCCCAGCAGTTCGATACGCATATCGCAAGTATCATCGATGAGTTCACCCGGTTCCTGCGTCCGATTATCAAGACCGGAATTCTGGATCCACGCGATCTGGAACGGCGCGAACTCTCGCTCGATTCGACGTTGGCCATTGTCGATGCAGATGTCGATCTGCCGCGGCCCAATCCGCTTGAAAACACCGAGGTCTGGAATCCGGCCACGATTACCGATGTCTCTCTGAGTGACCTGCTGAACGACGCCGGTCTGCTCAGCCAGTTGTGGTCGGACTACGCCCGACTGGAGCCAATCCGGCGATCGCTGGAACGCTGGATGAGGAATACCGTTCGCCCCACGCTGGAATACGATCAGGCGATGACCCAGACCGCTCGTCGCTGGGCGGGGCAACAGGTTGAACCGGTTTACGACCTCATTAACGAGGGAGACGAACTCGTTCCCCCGGGCGAACTGATCGACCAGAGTCGACTGAATATTCTCCGTGCGGAGTACGATGCGTTTCTCGCCATCTTCCCGATCGAGGCCCGGCTCGGGCGACTCGCGATCGTCTTCCTGATGGTTTCAGTCCTGCTTCTGATCTCAAGCTGGTACTGGAAACGTTTTGAACCGGTCGTGGTCAACAGCTGGGCGCGGCTTTCGGTCTATCTCGCTGTAATCGCCATCGCGTCGTTCGTTGGCCTGCTGAGTTCCTTCGATCCGGTCCGCGGGGAAATCGCTGTGGTTGTCGCCACAACGATGGTCATCTCGATTGCGTACAACCAGCGGCTCGCCATTGTCACGGCGTTTCTGCTGAGTCTTCTGATTACCATGGCGACGCGGATCAACGTCTCGCAGTTTACGGTCATGCTTGCCGCGGCGACGGCAGCCGTTATTTGTCTGCAGCGTGTCCAGTCCCGTTCGACCATCATCATTGCCGGCTTCGTTTCCGGAGTGACGACACTGATCGTGTCCTGGGGCATGACGGTACTGATTTACCCCTCCGCATCGCCTTATGTCTGGTTCGATCTGGTTCAACTGCAGCTCTGCCTCAAATATGCCGGCTGGTGCGTGCTGGCCGGATTTATCCTCGCCGGCAGCCTTCCGTTTATCGAGTCGACCTTCGGCGTTGTGACAGGCATCAGTCTGCTGGAGATGAGTGATCCCTCTCATCCTCTCTTGCAGGAACTGGTCCGCAAAGCTCCCGGGACTTACAACCACTCCATGGCCCTGGCCACGATTGCCGAAGCAGCTGCCAAGACGATCGGAGCCGACGGCTTGCTCGTGCGGGTGGGCGCCTACTTCCACGATGTCGGGAAGATTCCCAAAGCCGAGTACTTCATCGAGAACCGGGCCGCCGGCGCGGTGAACCGACACGATACGCTCGCTCCGGCCATGAGCACGCTGATTATCATTGGCCACGTGAAAGACGGCGTCGATCTGGCGGAAGAATATCATCTTCCTCAGGTGTTGATCGATTTCATCGAACAGCATCATGGGACCACCCTGGTGGAGTACTTCTACCACGCGGCCAACATGAAGGCCGATGCCGATCCGGAACGCAAGCTGGATGTAGAAGAAGCCGCCTTCCGCTATCCCGGCCCCAAACCCCAGACGCGCGAAGCGGGGATTCTGATGCTGGCCGACCAGGTCGAATCGGCGAGCCGCACGCTCAGCGAGCCGACCCCGGCTCGTATTCGCACGCTCGTGCACCAGTTGACAATGAAGCGACTGCTCGATGGACAGTTCGACGAATGCTCACTGAAGCTGAGCGAGATTCATCAGATCGAAGAATCGCTGATCAAGTCGCTCATCAGCATGCACCACGGCCGCATCGTTTATCCCGAGTCCCCCAAAGAGCAGAAGCCTGCCTGACCCGAGCCGATGGAACAGCTCCACATCGAGATAATCGACGAGCAGGTATTCGCAGCCGTCGATCACGATCAACTCCAGCGGGCGGGTCGCGTCGCTCTGGACTTTCTGGGGATCGAGCAGGCGGAACTGAGTGTGGTTCTGCTCGATAATCCGTCCATCCACGAATGGAACCGGAACACCCTTCAGCACGACTTCCCAACCGACGTCATTACATTCCCGCTGAGCGAACCGGGCGAATTACTGGAAGGCGAACTGCTGATCTCCGTCGAAATGGCCGCGAGCATGGCCGCCGAGATGGGCTGGTCGATGCAGAACGAATGCACGCTCTACCTCGTCCACGGCATCCTGCATCTGGTCGGCTACGACGATTTGAACCCGGCCGATCAGCTCCAGATGCGAGCTCGCGAACGCGAGCTCCTCGAACACCTCGATATCACCCCGGGACCAAACGACGATCGCTGGAGTTGACCCGTCGTCGAATTCAAAGACCGCGGAAGCGTCAACAGGCAGCTGGGTGATGACCCGCCCCCTTCGTAGCGGCGGCATCCTGCGCATCCGGCCGCCGAATGGACGGTGGAAGCGATAAAAGCGGTCCATGTGCACTGGCGTAGATAGCTGGCCGAAGATCAGCCGGGAGACTCCGCTCGCGTCGAGTGCCGACTATGCCCATTCGACGGCAGGATGTCGCCGCTACGGAGAAGCGATCAGTCATGGAAACCCCGTCCGTTGATTCAGCGGAACACACCGCTCGCCTCAACGGGCAGCAGCCGGGTAATCCGCCAGTGTTTTCCCCGGCGAGTCAGTTCAAAGCAGATGCGTGGCTCGGGAGGATCGTCCGGAGCTTTCAAGTCACTGGCTGTAATGATCGGTCCGGATGTCGGAGAAGGAGCCGGCACTGGAGCCATTCGAGCAGTCGCGTACGGTTCGACAGGCAAAACCTGGGGAGGGACTTCAGTCGAGGCCGCTTCGATCCGAGGAGTTTGCCTCGGGGATGTGACAGGACGTTGGGCCGCCTTCGGAGCATGCTCGACGTCAAATAGCGGAGCATCGGGACTCGGGGCGAGCGACGTCTGTTCCTCCGACTCCTCGGCCGGCGGATGGATGTTGACGACGGCGACGGCATAAGACCCGCGAATGTACAAGTCCCAGTTCAACTGAGGCAGAGCAGCCATCGTGCTTGACCAGGTTTCATCGGTCTTCTCAGCTTCCTTGCCCTCTTGCATTGAGTACGTAGGGCTGGCGAGGTTCTCGAGAGCCCGGACCAGAAACTGGCTTGGATCCCGCAGCACGCGGCTCGCTTTCACGCAGGAGGTGCGAAGTAGCGAACTCGATGCGGACGGTTGAACCACCCGGTTCGTGGCCTGATCATAAGTCGTCGTCATGAGCGTCCCCATAACCTCCTGTCGAACTTTCGGCAATTCGTCGGTCATGCCCGGTCCGAGTGAGTTCCCGACGAGGTCGTTAATCGAACGAACCAACAGGTACGCGGACGGATCGAACTCCTCCCCCTGCAGAATCGCGTCGACCTGTATCAGCCCGCCATACACGATGAGCAGTCCGCTCTGAAACCGGATCTCTTCGTCATCGAGCAGGGCGATGTACCCCTCAAAGTCATTCCGGCTTAACCGGTCGAGACACGCCCGCAGTACCGCGTCCGGAGAGGACTCGTCGAGGGCCGGCCTTTGTTCCTCAGCGTGAACCGAGAAGGTCGGGATGGAAAGCAGCGTAAAGAGCAGGAGCGTGCGGAGCATGTTTCGATTCCTTGAAACTGCGTGAACTTGTGATGTCCGAATGCCTCAGTTCTGCGATTCGATAAAATCCTTCATCGCCTTCATCGTCTCGGGGCTGACATGGTGCTCGATGCCTTCGCTGTCGGCCACCGCCGTCGGGCGACTGACACCCAGGGCGAGCAGAAAGTCGAGGACGATCTGGTGCCTCTCTTTGGAGGCCTTGGCCAACTTTGTGCCTTTGCTTGTCAGCTCGATCGGTCCATACGGTTCGGTGGTGACGTAGCCATTCCGCTGTAAGCGGCCGACGGTCCGATTGATCGTAACATGACTGACCTGAAACTGCGTGGCGAGATCGACCGCGCGGCACGTTTCATTCGCGGCGATGATATCGAATATCGCCTCGACGTAGTCTTCAGTAAGTTCGGTTGCGTGGTCGGATCGGGTCCGACTGTGTCGATTCTGTTTCGCGGTAGCCACTTGCATTTCCTGGGTAAGTCTCGAAGTCGCTCCAGAATATCGGATTCTAAACGCTCGATCCATAGGCGAATACCGATATTTAGGTTGAATGAATTCTCCGCGGGATCGCTTGCAAGAAAGTTAGCACTGGCTAAACTCGAAGAGGTGTAGTACAGGCTAAACTTTATGAAAGGGCGATTCGATGCAGAGACGAGGCTTCACCTTGATCGAACTTCTGGTGGTGATCGCGATCATTGCCGTGTTAGTCGGGCTGTTACTGCCGGCCGTCCAGCAGGCCAGAGAAGCGGCTCGACGCAGTGCCTGCAAAAACAATCTCAAGCAGATTGGGCTGGCCATGCACGACTATCACGATACGCACTCCTGCTTCCCTCCGGGTTACATTTCTTACGGGACCCGAACGGGAACCGGTCCGGGATGGGCACAGATTGATCCCGATACTTGGGACGCCGCCCCCGGCTGGGGCTGGGCCAGTCAACTGCTGCCCTTTCTCGAACAGGGGAATCTCATCGATCAGATTCAAACCGAGCTGCCGGTCTGGGCTCCACAGAACGCAGCCGCTGTCGCCGCGAAGCTCCCGGTCTTTCTCTGTCCTTCGACCTCGGGCGGCGACGAGTCGTTTGTCGTTCAGGATGACGTCGGCAATCCCCTTGACCACGGCAACGGTCCGATTCGTCTCGGACGGTCTCACTATGTCGCCAGTCATGGACAGGAGTCGTGCTGGGGCGACTGTGGATCTGCTCCGACGAACATCATTTTCACCAACATCTATACGTCGACCACGACCGTGATCAGCGGCGTGAATGGTGATGTCTCGAAAGTGGCCGATGGCCCGCTCTATCGAAACTCGCGAACCGCATTTCGTGATGTGACTGACGGCACCTCGAACACGATCTTCCTTGGCGAGCACTCTTCAAAACTGAGCGAGAAAACCTGGGCGGGCGTCGTACCCGGCGCATTCACGCATCCCGGCTTCACCACTCCTGAGAACGGCCCCGATGCTGCAGCGACGCTGGTTCTCGTCCACGGTGGCCCGTCAGGCGGCGAGCTCGATATTACCGGGACTCCGATCATCCATCCGGTCAACTTCCCGACTTATCATGTCGGGCAGATGTACTCCGAGCACCAGGGGGGCGGGCATGTCTGTCTGGGAGATGGCAGCGTTCGCTTTGTCAGCGAGAACATCTCGCTGCTCACCTGGGCCGAACTTTCCAGCATGGGAGAAGGGGAGATTGTCGGTGAGTATTAGGAATCGACTGCGATTGGCGGCGTGTCAACTGGCGTTGATATGTGCGGTGCTGTTCTCGGGATGCAGCTACGGCGAAGTCAGCGGAAATACGTATCAATACGCCAAAGCGTTGTACTCAATCTGCAATCGTCACGACGCCGAAGGGCTTGAAAAGGCCTCCCGGCAGATCGCCGCCGCAGAGGCCCAAGGCGAGATCACAACCCAGGAAGCCGAGTGGTTGCAGGAGATCGTCGCCGAGGCTCGAAACGATCACTGGGAAGACGCGATGCAGGACTGCCGACAAATGATGGAAGATCAGATCGGACAGCCCTAGCAATCCTTCAGGCAGGCTTCCGCCCCCCGGTTCGTTCAATCACAGTAAAACGATCCACGACGTTCGACCGTATGTCAGTTCAACGTCTGCCATACGGCGAATGTCTACTTCCGTGGAGGCTACGGCTTGGCCTTCGTCTTGGGAGCCGACTGCTGGGCCTGGCGGCCGAGCATGGTTTCGGAGAAGCCTTTCAGGTCGGTCCAGAAGGTTCCGTCGCCGGCGAAGATCAGGTTGAGTTCGATGTCTTCCGGCAGGCCGTTGGCGAAGACCCACATGTTGTAGGCATCGCCGGTGCCGAAGGCATCGACAGCGAGTTTGAACTTCTCGGCTTCGGCTTCCGCTTTCACCTTTTTGGCTTCCGCGGTCGCCTGTCCCAGCAGGACGGTGGCCTGGGCTTCGAGCAGCGCGACTTCCCGGTCGATCTCCGCCACAAGTCGCTGCGTTTCCGCCAGTGTCTGCTGAGCGGTCTTGAGACCTTCCGCCATCGCGTTAGCGACAAGTTTCTCGGTCTCGGCACGGATCTTTTCCGTTTCCAGTTCGACTTTCTGCTCGGCTTCTTTCAGGTCGCCCTGCGTTTCCGCCGTAATCTGCTGCTCGATTCTCGTCAGTTTCAGTTCTTCGGAGATGAACGCCTTTTGCTTGAACAGGCGAATGTTTTGCGGAATGTAGATATGCCGGACGAGGCCGTAGAGCAGGGTGATGTCCTTCTCTTCGAGAGCGATCTTGAACTCGTCGGTGGCGGCTTTCTGGAACTCCTGTCGCGACTCTCCCACGAGCAGATCGACCGCATCGTACTTCGAGCCGATCGTCCGACAGATCGATTCAATCTGTGGCAGTACGACCTTGGTTTCGATGGCCTGCACGTTTCCGAACTTCCGGATCACTTCCGGAGCCTGATCCGGGGTGATTCCCCAGATCGCCGTGAAGTCCATGGTGATGTCGAAGGCATCGTTGGACGGGAACGAGATTCCCTTCTGAGTCTGCATCACCGTCGGTTCGCCGGCTTCGTCGTACTTCAGTGAGCCATCTGCGTTCTTATTCAGCTCCGCTTCGATGGTCTTCTCGCGGTAGCCGATCTCCACGATGTCGATCTGTTGTTCGCGAGCGTTGACCGGGTAGATCCCCGGCGGGAAGACATCATTCTGGATCCCTTTGACGGCTCCCGTTTCCGGATTGTCCGTCAGATTGGTGACGACGCCGACATGGCCGGCGGGAATCTGTACCCAGCCAGCGTACTTCGTCTGATTGCCGTCCGTCGTTTTGACGAGCGTCACCTTCTTGAATTCATACGCGTAATCATTCACGCGATACCGACCGGGACCAAATACCTTGCGCAGGTCGCCTTTGTATTCGGTTTCACCGAGATCGCCATCCACCAGGTACTTTCCACCGGAAAGGGCTTTGCCAGTCTTCGAGGTCGCGATTCCGATCTCACCGGGCTTGATGACCACATCGGGAACGAGCTCGTAGTCCCAGTAGGAACGGAGCGGCGAAAGGAAATGGCGGCCCGGGCCAAGCATCTCCACCAGCACGCCTTTCTCAATGATGTTTCCGTTCTCGTCGAGAGTGGCGAAGCCGGTCTTCGAATCGGGAAGGTTGTGATACGGCAGAAACGGGAGCGGGGGCCCCTTGAATCGCAGCCGCATGCTGTAGCCTTCCGGAACATAAATCCGGTTGTAACCCCACTCGACGATCAACCATCCAAAGACGAGAAGGAGGATCAGTGCGATGCCGGCCAGGATACCGTTTCGTGGAAATCTGCTCGAAGAAGTCGTCGTGCTCATGGGATAATCTCGTTGGTTCAGGTCAGCGGAGATAAGAGGTCAGGAGACGAAACGGTTCACTCTTATGGAGACGCGACAGGCGACTGCGGCTCGCTGGCCTGTAGTGCCGGAGCAGGTTCTGTGGACGGTTGAGGTGGCTGAGCTCCCGGGGCAAAGGACCGGAAGATCTCCATAATCGGACTGTTGTCCGTATTGGCCATGATGCGGCGGTAAGCGGGAGCCAGTTTCTGATTCAGCACATAGCGAGCGAACTCGGATCCGTTTCCACCGAAGGCTTCGACTGAGCGAGCCCAGCCAGCTGCTTCAGCTTCGTTGTTGAATCGGACCACATCGGCTTCGGCCTGCCCGCGGGCTTCGATGGCTTTCGCTTCATCGGCTGCGGCCTGCAGTTTGGACTTCGCAACTTCCAGCCCTTCATTGGCCTTAATCACGGCGACTTCCTGTTCGCGCTCCGCCTCGGTCACCAGCGTGACCACTTCCTGCTCGACCTTGATCAGTTCCTGCTTGCGGACGGCCATCTGCTGCTGCACAGCGAGTTTCTGCTCTTCTTCCTGCTGCTTGATCTCGATCAGGAACTGTTCGCGCTCTTCCTTGGCCAGTCCGCTCTCGCGGATCGGCTCGGCAATCTGCTGGGGCGGATAAATATCGGTAATCTTGGCGACCAGCACGCCGATGCCGAGCGGTTCGCATTCAAGCTGCATCACCGACTCGAACTTGTCTTCGAACTCCGACCGGGTTTCGCCTTGAATAAACTGGCGTCCCGAGTACTTCGATCCTTCCGTCCGGCAGTAGCTCCGGGCGATCGGCATGATTACTTTGCGGATGATTTCCTCGTCGATCTTCTCACCGTTCTCGTCGTCGTTGAAGGTGATGTAGACCTCGGCGGCTTTTTCCGGCATCACGCGGAATTCGATCACGCCATCGAGCCGGATCCAGAATCCATCTTTCGACGGGAAACCCATCTCTCCATCCGCCGTGAGGCGATATGTCCGACTGCGGCAGTCGACCAGATTGATTTCCTCCGCATACGGATTGTAGTAGTGCGTTTTGGTATCGAGCGTTTCGGCCTGGACGCCACGAAAGCCTGGCGGAACCAGCAGTGTATTCGGGTCTTCCGGCATGGGACCGGCGAGTTTTGTCACAACGCCGCGATATCCGGCAGGGACGACAACAGGATCGTGGAGTTCATACTCGAACAGATACGGGTTGATCGGATAGCGACCGGGAGTCAGGTAACCTGGAACAATGCCCTTGGTCAGCACGCCCCCTTTCAACACCTCTTTCGTTGGGTCGACCCTGGCCATGAACTCGCCGTAGCCGAGATTGTCCCCGGTGAGTGAAACCAGAATGCCCATCTGGCCTTGAGGCACTTCCGGCTGCGGACGGATCTCCCAGGCCCAGTTGTACGGATCGCGCCAATGCTTTCCGTCGAGCAGAAAGTCGCGCTGAACGCCTTTGTATTCGGCGGTCGGAGCAATTTCCTGATCGTTATCCAGGTTCAGTCCCGTTTTCTTGATCAGTACCGCCATGTGAGCAGTCGGCACATCGATGCGGAAGAAGTTCAGTGCCAGAAAGCCGCCGAGCAGGATTGCGAAGACCATGAAAACAAGGCCTCCCAGTCCAAACATTGCCGCCTTAATCGCACGGACTCCTTTATCGACTTCGCGAGCCATCGTGAATCTATCCTCAGAGTTGGGATATGGGTCCGGAAGAGTTCTCGCAGCATCGACCCCCGTTGCTGCAGAGATTCCGTAGTGACGTGATGCAAACCTAACGCACGAAATTCGTGCTGGTTCACGATGCCGGTGCCAATTGCCGCAGAATTCGCCAGATTCACCACTTCACGGAAATCGCCACGCCGAAGAAAGGGCGCCAGCAGTATAACCGTCAAAGTCCGCGTAGCCGCAGCAGATTATTCAGCCGTTGCGGTGAATGTAAGGAATCTCTTCCTCAGATTCTCCAGCCTGCCGATCCTTGTTAGTGTCACTCGACGGAAAAGTCTCTCTGGTCTTCCTAAGCGGATGCTGTGAAACGGAACTCACATCATGAACACGACGCAACACTATGATCTGATTCTTCTGGGCAACGATACCGTGGCAGGCGCGTTGCTTCAGAAGGCGTCGCTGGAGTTTGCCCGCATTGCGTGGCTGATTGCGGATGAAGCCGACGACATTGCTCTCCCTTGGAATGTCGATCGCTTTGTGGGCCCGTTTCATTTTGTTTCCTCGAAGCAGATCTGCTGTGAGACACCCCCAGGTCCCCACCGGATTTCCGCCGAGCGAATCGTGATCGCGACGGGAAGCATGCCGCGGCGGCTTCCGCATCTCCCCGATTCCGTCCGCATTCAGCAGGCGGAGGAGTTCACTGCATGTGGATCCGAGGAGCGCGTCGCGATTGTGGGAATGGGGCTGACCGGGCAGTCGATCCGGGAACAACTGCTGGGCTGCTGTCGCGAGCTCCACTGCATCGAATCGAGCGAGAAGCTGCGGCTGTCCTCGAATCGGATTGCCAGGACGCGACTGCAGGCCACGGCATTGGCCACGCGGGAAACTGTGCACCTCGGCAACGGCCTTGCCGGTATCGATGCAGAGCCACACGAGTTGACCCTGTACCTGGAATCGAGCGAGATCCTTCACGTCGATCGTGTCGTTCTCGCTGTGGGACGAATCGGTAACACGGGGCGACTCAACCTGAGTGCAGCAGGACTTCAGGCCGATGATTCGGGCCGCATCTGGTGTAACTCCGATTACGAAACGTGGACCCCGGGAATCTACGCGATCGGTTCGGTTGTGGGATTCGCTCAGGAAAGCCACGTTTCTGGATCCGACCTCGATGTCGTCCTGACCGCCATGACCGGCCGCTCGACACTGGCCACGGCCAGCTGAGGCGGGAGCGGTCTACTGGAGAGGACTGTTTTAGCGGAACAGACTCTCCGCGGGTGCGAATGTCGTCGCTGTCTGGATTCCGGGCATCATCGAATTCCAGCGTGGCCCCTCATAGCTATTCAGTTCGGAGTCACGGAACTGGTTGGAAATTGGTCCGGCGAACTCGACCGGGTAGGGCAGAATGCCTTCAATCACACCTTCCGTCTGAAGCGGCGTCGCCACTTTTCGAGTTGGATTCCACCACGAAACCGTGGGGCCGGGGTTGGACACCAGCAGCATCTGTCCGAGCAGATTGATCGCTCGAATGTTGCGAGCTGGGGACGAAGTCGACGCGATCGCCACGAGACTCGAATTCTCTTCCCGGAATTTGAACACGCAGTTCGTCGCTTCGATGTCGAGTTGAATCAGTCCGGCCGGCTCATACCCGGTGCAGTCGAGATAGACGAGATTATCGGCTTCCCGCAGCGTCACCTGTTCGCAGCGGATGGCGGGAAGCGATCGACTGGCGCGACAGATGATCTCGATACCATTCCCCTGACGAACTTTCAGGCAATTGACGAGCGAAATCTCGCGGGCGGTTCCCGCTACGAGCAGGCCGGCTCCCTGTTGCAGGAACTGACAGTTCGCCAGCTCAATTCGCCCGCTATTGGCCTCGTCCTCGCTGATAGGCTTCCAGGCAATCGCTCTCATCGGCGGGCGGGGATCTGCTGGCTCCGTTCGTGGGTCGCTTTGCTCATCTCGGAAACTACAGGAGTTGACTCGAAGATTTGATGACTGGCAGACCAGCAGCGCTCCAGGCGGTCGGCTGCCAGCGGCCGGAGACTCGTGCCTGAGTGTGACCTGGGAGAGAGAAAACTCCGTGGCCGCGATTCGCCAGGGATCGTCCCCGATAATGATCTCGGGGGGTTGGGGAGGAGCGGCATCGTCCCGTTTCGCATCGTCGACAACGACAACGGTCAGCGGACCGACGGCTCCAATCTCCCGTGCCCGGTATTTTGTGCCGGGTGTCAACCGGATGATGCCACGCTGATCCGGTTGAGGCAGTTCGGCCAGCTTGCTGTTATCTCCCTGATGAGAAGCCTCGTCTTTCTTGGATTCGATTCCCGTCCCAACTTCGACTGCCGGAGTCTCGATGAGCGACTCGGCCATCTGCCAGGTCGAAGGAACGGAGACTCCAGCCACCCAGAGCAGTGCACACAGAATGCAGGCGACCGTGGTGAGGACACCATAGTCGGCGGCGAGTTCGGCTCGCGTTCGTGGAATTGCCGACCGAGGCTGTTCGAATCGCCTCACATAACGAGCGACCTGCTGCGGCCCCGTAACCCGCTCGCCCGGGCGACGGGAATCGGCACCGCTGAGTACGCGGAGTCTCTCGGCGGGATCGGGCCGAGTCAGTGCGAAGATCAGATCCGCGGTTTCGGTGTCGATATCCGGGGCGAACTCGTGAACATGCGGAATCGTCTGCTCGATGTGAGCGTTGATCTTGAAAAACGGATCCGCCGAATAGTGTGGGGGACGGCCACAGGCCATCTGCCAGAGCAGGCACCCGGCTGCATACAGATCCGTCTCTGTCGTCCAGGATCCGGTGCGGATCATCTCAGGAGCCAGATGGTCGTAGGCATCGAAGGGAAGGGGAGTCTGCAGAGTCCACATCGGTTGAGACGCAGGGAGAACCCCGGTGTTCATCACCCGCAGCTGACCGCGTCGATTGAGCATCAGATTTCGAGGACGCAAATCTCCATGGACAAGCCCAGCCTGATCAAACGTCCGCAAGTGATGCAGCAGTTGTTGAGCAATCGTTCGGACAAGCGGCTCCGGAAAGCGACCTCGGCGAACGAGCAGTTCTTCGATCGTCACGCCGTGCTGGTATTCGTGGATCGCACATGCGGAGCCGTGGTGTTCGAGGATTTCGACCGGGGCTCCCGTCGAAGCGAGCCGCGACTGGCTCCCGAGCCGTCTTCGCAATTCCGTGAGGCTGTCCTGAAGCTCCGACGGCGAGTGATCGCCTGCGAAGTACTGATCGATCAGCACGAACTGCCTGCCCGTTGCGGACTGTCCCAGAAAACGACGGGTCACACGATCGCCAGCGATCGGCGCGATCACGTAGAAATTTCCAATGCGAAGCTGGGCGTCCCGACCGGAGGCCAGGCAGTCGGCCTGATAGGGCGACAGTTTGCGGCGTTGAACGAGCGCGTCCAGCCAGATGGAATCGAAGGCTGGTAAGTCCGTCGCCAGGCGATGAACTGCCGCGCGACAGCGAAGCACATCCCGCTCACGGCAGGATGTGTACTGTTCGAGCCGCGCAATCAGATCACGTGAGGGGGGATCGTACATGCCCCGGGGAGTCCCTTCCCGCCTGGAGAATGTCTGGGGTGACTTCAGCGGCTGCGCAATGCGTCCGGTCCTGAGGGCACGTCTGCCCGACCCCAGCGTTTCTGGCTCGCAATATACCGCAAATGCTCGCGGGACCGAAAGATCAGTCGCGGCGCACCGGGAGCAATGCGGTTCGGCGGATGCCGTCGATGACTATTCGTCGCTGGCGACGAGGACGCTGCTGAGCGCCAGAGAGTAGTCATGGAGTTCGTGCGGCTCGAAATAGATCTCAATTTCCCGCCTGGCGGCATCCGGACCATCGCTGCCGTGAATCAGGTTCATCTGGCGGGAGGACCCGAAATCGCCACGAATCGTGCCTGAATTTGCGGCTCGACCGTTTGTGGCGCCCATCATACTCCGCATCACCGTGATCGCTTCCGGGCCTTCGACAACGAGAGCCACCACGGGAGAACTGGTGATGAACTCTTCAAGGTTCGGATAGAACGGCTTTTCGACGTGTTCGGCGTAATGCTTCCGAGCGAGTTCCGGGGTGACCTGAATCAGTTTCAGGCCGGCGATCTTGTAGCCTTTGTCTTCAATCCGGCTGAGAATGCGGCCAATCAGGCGGCGCTGTACGGCATCGGGTTTCAGGAGAATCAACGTCCGCTCTTGTGACATGGCGCTTTCAATCAAATTGCTGAGTCGGTGAGATTACTGGGCGGCTTGGCCGGAGGTCTGTTCCATCGATTCCAGAAAGCGGTCGAACAGGTACCGACTGTCGTGCGGACCGGCCGAAGCTTCCGGATGGTACTGGACTCCGAACACCGGTTTCGTCCGGTGGCGGATACCAGATACTGTATTGTCATTGAGGTTGATATGCGTCACTTCCACATCGTCGGGAAGCGATTTTTCATCAATTGCGAAGCCGTGATTCTGGCTGGTCACTTCAACCCGACCGGTTTCCTTGTTGAGGACTGGCTGGTTGCCGCCTCGATGGCCGAATTTCAGTTTGAAGATCTCTCCCCCCATCGCCAGACCGAGCAACTGCTGACCGAGGCAGATCCCGAAGATCGGCTTCTTGTCGATCAGCTCTTTGATCGTGTTGATGGCGTAATCAAGAGGACGCGGATCGCCGGGGCCGTTCGAAAGGAACACGCCGTCCGGGTTCCGGGCCAGAATCTCTTCGGCGGTCGCGGTGCCCGGGACGATGTCGACTTCGCAACCCGATTCAACCAGGTGGCGGGGAATGTTCCATTTCATTCCGTAGTCAACGGCGACCACTTTGGGCCGCTTGCCGCTGCCCGCTTTGGGAATCGGGCTGCCCGAGGTATTGCGGGCCAGTTCGGAGAGCGGTTCGGTCCAGCCGACACATTCGGTCGGCATCACTTCGCGAACGTAGTCCTGTCCGACGAGTTCGGGAGAAGTCTGAGCCTTCTTGATCAGCGATTCATCGTCCAGATCGGTGGTGGAGAGCACACCGGTCATCGCTCCCTGGCTGCGGAGCCGACGGACCAGCGCCCGGGTATCGATTCCCTGGATTCCGATGACGCCGTTCTCTTTCAGGTACGAAGACAGGGAGTGCGTCGCGCGATGGTTGCTCGGTTTCTCGCACAGCTCGCGGCAGACAAAGCCCTTCAGGGCAGGGCGTCCGCTTTCGACATCTTCCGGATTGACGCCGTAGTTTCCAATTTGCGGGTAGGTCATCACGATGATCTGACCGCAGTAGGACGGGTCGGTGATGATCTCCTGGTAGCCGGTCATGCTGGTGTTGAAAACGACTTCCCCGAAGGATTCACCTTCTGCTCCAAATGCGGTTCCGGTGAAGACAGTACCATCGGCGAGCGCGAGTTTCGCGGGACGAGATTCAGACATGAGCGGTGAGATCTTCCTTCACTGAGCGGAACAGGATTTCGGTCGGAATTTACCAGACCGATCGGCAAATTAAAAGGATCGGACCCTCAACAGTCAACGGGCTGATGCGAGACTCCGCCCAGCAAGACTCTCAGGCCGACGGCACTTCCATCGCCACTTTGAACTGCGCTGATGCGACGATCGGCGGAACGACATGCTGCGCGTAAAAAAAGCCGCGAAGATCATTCTTCGCGGCTCTGTTCCATCGACTTCGAATTAGGCTTCACGAGTCAGGGTGAAGTCTTCGAAGGTGATCTCGTTCTGATCCTTCTTCATGGCCGAGAAGAACTCGGACATCAACCGGTAGAAGTGGATCGTGCGGATCGAGTAGAAGTTGTGCTTGCCGTCCCGACGAGCTTCGATCAGACCGGCAACCCGCATCAGAGCGAGGTGATGGCTGACGGCCGGCTGGCTCTGCTTGAGCAGATCGCAGAGGGCGGTCACGTGGAGTTCACCCGAGCTCTGCAGATAAAGCAGGATCCGCAGACGGGTTTCGTCTGCCAGCAGTTTGAAGGACTGAACAAGGTCCTTTTCCAGCTGCTCATCGATTTCGGTGTGTGCTGGTGTGCGATCCCGCAGAACCTCGTTCTGCCGAGACTGAGTCGTCGTGGGGACTGGGGTAATCATTAGCAATTTTCCTTTGTGGCCGCATTGTCGTGGCCGGTGGTCAAAAGCACGTTTCCAACCAGGTTGGACGTTCAACGTGCGAAGTTTCGTTACTCAGAATCCTCGATGGGGGTCCTTCAAGTTGAGGAAATCGTATCGTGGTTTCTACCTATGTCAACTGGTCTTACCAGAAGTTGGTGCACAATTCAAGAAATCTTGATCTGACATTAATCCCAACAGACAAAAGGCGATGATTTCTGCTTTCGAACCTTCAGACAAGTGGACGTGCCTTTCGAGTGCTTAAGTCCATTCACCCGCGGCAGACCGAATTATCAACCTTACTAATATGATGTCAATATCAGCTTCGAGGTTCGCGGCGGTACGAAGGCCGGTTTCCGGTTTGCCAGAATCAGGTTCGCAAATGCCAGTCCAGAACGTGAGGTTTTTTCGTGGAAGCCGCTAAGTCACTTCCTGAGAACACCTTAGGGGAAGATCCTCTCTCATTTACTCGGAAGGCGGGTCTGGCTGTCGGGCCAAAGTTTGCGGAAAAATCGGGCATCAATCCTCAGGTTTAAACATGTTGATGCGAGAATGCACCGGTGGGGTTCGCGAGGGCGGATCTCAGCATCGGTCGAAAACCATCAGGGGAAGTCTGAGTTTTTCGAGGGAGTGTTACCCCCGAGATCATTGATCGGTTTGCTGGCAGCCGGGAACGAAAAGAAGAAGGCCAGTTCGCTTTGAACTGGCCTTCTTGCAGAAAGTCAAATAGTTCGCCTCAAATCGGCGATTTTCGATCAAGGCTTGGGGCGAAACTCAGGATCTGAGAAAATGGCCTTTCAGCAACAATTCCGGTCGAGCGGATTGCCCCCTGATCGAGACTGGAGCAATTGCAAGATTCGACTGCAGGAGAAGCATGAAAATGTTCTAGAATTCGCCGAGTACGTTGCCGTCCTGGCGATTCAGCAGGTTCTCGAAGACAACGTCGTTATGAGCGTTGTTCGGAGCGGCCGAAATGTTCTCACTGATGAAGCGAACAGCTCCATCGGCGAGCAGGAACTGAGCTCCGCCCTGGTGCAGGCTGCTGAAACCGAACTGACAGGCGTCTCCACCCGGGGCGGCGACACCGCCGACACTCGTCGCGGTCGAGTTGAGGGCGACCGAACCGTTGCCCATCGTCGAGCGAAGGTTCTGGTTTTCGCCGGAGTTGAGTCCGAAGACCACACCGCCGTCGCATTCGCGCTTGTTGCCGCCCGAGTTGCTCAACTGCCACGCCCGTTCACCAACCATAATCGTGTTGCTGGTTCCGTCGGTGATGTCGCGCATCTGAAGCTTCGAGTTCCGCCAGAAGCAGCCGTTGGCCGTGCTGGTTTCGTGGAAGGTACTCACAAGGGTATCGCCGGTGGCGACAGCCAGTGAAGCGAAGCTGGAGTTGTTGCCGACATAAGTCGAGCTGCTCAGCGAGTACGGAGTCGGGGTGGCGTCGTTGATCTGATTGTTGGAGTTGCTCGAGGGAGCGATATCCGACGGACAGGTCAGCGAGTCGATCGGCTGCTGCATCTGCTGACGCGTGGCGGCGATGGCCAGAGCCTGGGGCAGATTCAACTGACCGACCTGCATCAGGTCGTACAAGGCGCTCTGTTCAATCTGGGGCAGGATGTAGGTCTGCCATCCCCAGAAGCTGGCGGCGTCGGTTCCGGTCGTCACGCCGGTCTGTTGTGCGACGTAACCCGGAGGAAAGGTCGAGAAGGTGTCGTGATAGTTATGCAGAGCGAGTCCGATCTGCTTGAGATTGTTCTTGCAGGAACTGCGTCGAGCGGCTTCGCGAGCCTGCTGAACTGCTGGCAGCAGCAAAGCAACAAGAATGGCGATGATTGCGATCACTACCAGCAGTTCAATCAGAGTAAAACCTTTACGCATCCGCACCGAAATCTTCATCGAACCTCCAGATTGATTAAAAACTCGATCCTGTCACATTGCAGGATCCCTGTGGATTGGTCCTTTCTCGAACGCAACGGTTGCGTGAGCGTACCGCGAGCGAACGTTCGAGAACGGTCTTTTTGCAGCGGGGGTGACTGTGGCCGGTTCAGTCGAAGGGTCTTACTTAGCAGCAGCGGGGGTGGGACCTGTTGCGTCGTCGTGTTGGGTGAATCGTGTGTCGGGTACAACAGGTTCAAGGCGGAGAGATGAGCAGCGGTATCTCCAAGTCGCCGTGATACTACACGCGTTGCCTCATGTAGACGAATGAAAACTCCGATGTCCCGCGAAATATTCGTCGAAAAGTGCGAAACTTTCGAAAAGAAATCGGAGTTGTCTCGAACGGGTCTGCAGGTGTTCACTCTCTGCGGACAGCTTTGCGAATCCGCTACGGAACAAAGGTAAACGTCCCGCCGTTTTCCTCGGACAAAAACCGCAACTGCTGTTCACTGGTTGCGACGCCGATGCAGATTGTGCAGATCCGCGCACGATGTCGATTCAATACCGAAGCCTTTTCCAGATCGCGTTTCGAGATCGCGCCGTCCGTCAGGAAATAGATGAGGTCGGGCTGCTCACGAATGGCAGCTTCTAGCGCCGGCAGGGGTTTTGTCGTGCCTCGAGCTCGAAACTCGGCGATCCAGCGGTACAGCTCCATCGGACTCTTCTGCCCGCGAAACACACTATGACCGGGAGGCATGGACTCAGGACCATCATTGAAGAAGTAGACGCAGAACTCCTGGTCGGGCTGGAGGCTTTCGATGGAGTGCAGCAACTCAACCTTCACACGACCAAAGCGGGTGCCGGCGGCGCTGTCATGCTTGTGGTTCATACTCGCCGAAGCATCGACGACATAGGCGATCCGTCGATCGATCGCTCGGGTCGCTTTGCCCAGAAAAGCGCCCTGTCCCGCTCCTGCCCGATCAATTCCGCTTCCCATGCGAGCGAGGTGCAGAAGTCCCTCCAGAGTATGCGTCGACACCTCGGCGTACTCGACCAGTTCAACTGGGGAAACCGGCCGGGGGCGTTCTGCGAACAGCACCGGTTCCAGCGGCGAGACGACCGGTTCTGTGAACATACGGGAACTGCTGGCCGTCGAGCTGTCCAGAGCATTCGACCGTCCGTCGTGCTCCGCGATCGGAATCTCCGTTTCCACCTCGAGATCGAGCGGCTCCGGACGTGAAAGATTTTCCAGCTGTGTCCATTCGGACTGGATGGAGCTGATGTTGTGCGTTCCGGGAGACGACCAGCCGATCAAGCCGCAGAGCGCCAGCAGAACCGCATGAGCTACAACAGCTGACGACCACGGAAGCAGTCGGCCGGACTGATGATGGTGAATGTGATCTGCGGCTGTCGTCGACATCGCGGAGAACTCCGGCCTTTTCGGATCGTCCCCGTTCCGCGGCGACACGATGCCGCAGCGAAAAGGGCTGGCTTCGCACCTCATTGTGCCCGTTTCTTCAACCGATCTCTACGGCCAACCGTCGTTGCGGGTTTCATTTCGGCGAACCAGCATACCGGCGATTCACCCGAAATCAGATCGGAGAACGGTGGGGCTCGAACGTCGTCAGCTGTTCGTCGCGCCGCTTTTTGGCTTCGTTGTGAATCGCGTCGGAGAAGTACTTCTGGGCCCGGAATGGTTCGCCATCATCGTGAACCGGCACGTAGCTGCCGTCGGATTCGAGTCGGGTGGCCTGAACATTGTCGCGGAAATACGTCTCAAGGATTGAAATCAACCGCTGTCGACACGGATCGTGATCGACCGGAACGAGTAGTTCGATGCGGCGGTCCAGATTTCGTGGCATCCAGTCGGCCGAGGAGATGAAAATTCGATCGTCGCCGCCGTGATGGAAATGCACGACGCGGGCATGTTCGAGATAGCGGTCAATGATACTCGTGACCGTGATATTCTCGCTCAACCCCGGGATGCCTGGACGCAGGCAGCAGATTCCGCGAATGTTGAGTCGAACGGTCACGCCGGCCGCCGAGGCCCGATACATCGCATCGATGATCTCCTGATCGACCAGCGAGTTCACCTTGGCGTTGATGAAGGCACGATGTCCGTGATTGGCCTGGTCGATTTCGACGTCGATCATGTCGAGCAGTCGGTCTTTCAAACCCGACGGAGCGGATTCGATCTTGTGAAACGGCTGAGGCTGCGAGTACGCCGTAATGGCATTGAAAAACGCGACGGCGTCATCGGTCAGGTCGACGTCGGTCGTCATGAAGCTGACATCACTATAGAGACGGGACGTCTTCTCGTTGTAATTTCCAGTGCCAAAATGCACGTAGCGGCGAATCCCCTGAGATTCCTGACGAACAATCACACAGATCTTCGCATGGGTCTTCAGTCCGCGGACTCCGTAGATGACCTGGACTCCGACTCGTTCCAGTTGCCGGGCCCATTCGATATTCCGGGCTTCGTCGAAGCGGGCCTTCAATTCGACCACCGCCGTGACGTACTTCCCACTGAGAGCCGCCTTCATCAGGGCGTTCACGATCGGGCTATTGGAACTCGTACGGTAAAGAGTCTGCTTGATCGAGAGAACATCGGGATCGTTCGCGGCTTCTTCGACCAGTTGAACAACAGGATCGAAGCTCTCGTACGGGTGCAGGATGAGGATATCGCGCTGGGAGATCTGTTCGAACATGTCGACGCCGGGCTCGATATCGAGCGGCTGGCTTGTTTCCCAGGGTTCATCGACCAGATTGTCGAATCCCTTGACGCTGGCCAGAGCCATGAACTGCCCCAGACCGAGCGGACCCTGCAGGGCATACACATCAGCCGGAGCGACCTGATACGCATTCGTCAGAAAGGCCTGGACAGAAGCCGTGGCTCGCGCGTCGATCTCGAGCCGCACACAATGGCTTTCTTTCCGCGCCTGCAGAAGATGCTCCATCTCGGCCATGAAGTCGTTGGCGACATCATCGCTGACGGTCAGGTCGGCATTGCGTGTCATCCGGAAGGGGACGACTTCGAGTACCTGTTCCTCGGGAAAGAAGCGGTTCGCGAAACTGGCGACGACATCCTCCAGCAGCATGTACTCGTAGCCGGATTCCGAAGGCACAGTCAGGAACCGAGGGAGCCTGCGGCCCAGCGGAATAAGTGCATAACGGAATGGTTCCTCGGAATCTGGCACGCAGCGGAGTCGGACACACAGGCAGAGGTCCGGATCCGGCAGCATCGGCACTTCTTCGTTGGGCCAGACCGCGATCGGCGTGAGGATCGAAGCGAGTTCATCCTCGAAACGCTCTTCAATTACCTTCAACTGGTGTGGAGCGATGTCGTTGGCGTGAAGACGGCGGATGCCGTGCGAAGACAGCGAGGGTTCGAGCATCGTGTTGTAGCAGTCGTACTGGTCACGAAGCATCTCGCGAACGCGGTCCCGAATCGCGCCCAGCTGCTCATCGGCCGTCATTCCGGCGAAGTCCGGCCGGAGGACATTCTTTCGGCTCAGCAGCTGCAGGCCGCCGACTCGCACCATGAAGAATTCATCGAGATTGGAGGCCGTAATCGCGAGGAACTTCACGCGCTCCAGGAGAGGAAGGCTATTCGAACGGGCCTGGTCCAGCACTCGCTGATTGAACTCCAGCCAGCTCAACTCTCGATTGATATACCGTTCATTGCTCATGTTGACGTCTCTCAGGAGAGCCGGGGAAATTATCGCCGACGACGCATGGCCAGGGTTGGCTGACCGCGGATCAGAATCGGAAGTCCAAAGGTTTCTTCAAACAGAGAGCCGACCTGTCGAATGGCGAGCTGCTCCATCGCCAGATCGGAAATATCAGGCACGGTAATGATCAGCCGCTTGCGATCGACCGTGCATTCGAAATCGTGAATCCGTTGATTGCGGGAACTGCTCAGCGCGAGTGCCACACGCAGGATCGCCGCCAGTTTGATCACCACGACCCGATCCTCGCGTTCCAGATTGGTAAATCCCGTGTGAGAAGATTTGGGCGATGTCCGCCGGTGATAGCGGGTGATCAGGCCGATCAGCATCAACTGCTTCCGGCCGATGCCGAACAGCTCGGAATTCGTGATCAGATACATCGAGTGCTTGTGATAGGCACTGGTGCCGATGAACAGACCGATCTCGTGGAGCAGGGCGGCCAGGACGAGCATCAACTCGTAGCGGCGGTCGAGACCGTGCAGATTCGTCAGTTGATTAAACAGTGTCTTCGAGACCCGCGAGACATGAACGGCGTGCGATTCATCAAAGTGAAACTTGCGTCCGACATCGATCGCGGAACGGATGATCTGCGTGACCAGTTCGTCCGACCAGACGTCGCGGTCGATCATTTCCCGCGTCAGTCCGTCCCGCACGGAAGCCGGCAGAACATGAATATGCTTCACACTCAGTTCGCGAGCCAATTCGGTGTTGGCCACCAGGGCAGGGCCGAGGATTTCCGCATCCGGCAGGGGGATATGGAAGTGGTGAACGATCTCGTCGACTTTCATCGACACGATCCGGTTCGTGAATGCTTCGAGTTCGGCCAGTTCAATCCGAGCCGACTGTTGTGTCGTCTCAATGCCTTTGAGTCGCTCGACCGTGAACCGCATCTCTCCTCCCAGCGCCAGAAGCTTGGGCGGCGGCGACTTCTCGGCCAGTAGCCGTGTCCCCGCCAGCGAACGCTGGGCATGGCTTCGCAGCAGGGAGGGCCATTGGGCTTCCGGGGCATCGTACGTTTTCAGCAGAGCGCTCAACCGCAGTGAACCAAGCCTCACCGCGTTGGCCACCTCGACCTCGCCGTGCTGAAGCATCAGGTATTCGGTGTTGCCTCCTCCGACTTCGGCGATGACCCAACGATCTTGAGACAGGGCGGGAAGCAGATTCCGCCAGACCTGGATGCCCTGATAGATCACGCGGTGGATCTCGGCTGCATCGAGAACATGTACGACCCAGCCCGTGGCAATGTAGATGCGGTCCACGAACGCCAGGGTGTTCTCGGCTTCACGGACGGCACTGGTCGCAACGACGCGGATATTCTGGTGGTCGGTCAGCCGATACTCGCGCAGCTTCTCCTGGTAGGTTTGAAGGACACGGACACAGGTTTCCATGGTCTGCCGGGAAATTCGACCGACGGAATACGTGTCCTCGCCAATCGCGACCGACTGGACCAGCTTCTCCAACGCCCGGATTTTCCCTTCCTCAGATCCTTCGGCAATGGCCATCCGGATCGAGGTCGTACCAATTTCAATGACAGCAATTCGACGCATCATGGGAGGATGTTCGCAACTACGGAAAAGCCGAAACGACAGAGGGACTCAGTTCGAAGTCCCGGGTTCACTCTCGATGTTCTTACGAACCCAGGCAGCCGCCCCGCGGATGCCGGCATCATCGCCCAGCTTGGCGACGACGACCTCGGAGGCATCCCGGTAAGCCGGGAGCAGCCACTGCTTCATGCCTTCCTTGATCTTCTTGCTGAAGAAATCGGGCATCGCTTCGACAAGTCCGCCGCCGAGGACAATCCGTTCGGGGGCTAACATATGGACAAAGCCCGCGATGCTGCGACCAAGCTGGGTGACGGCTCGAGACATGATCTCGACCACCATCGGTTCCTCTTTCTTCAATGCCTCAGCCAGAAGACCGCTCCGGATGTTGGCCAGATCCGTTCCGGCGCTCTCGGCGATTGTCGGGGCCTGTCCACGGTAGGATGCCTGGGCGATCAGCGCACTCATCGCGAGTCGGCTGGCAACCGCTTCAAGAGAGCCGGGCAGTCCGGCGGACGCGATTGGACCATCGGGCACGGTCGGAATATGTCCGATTTCCATGCACGAGATCTTCGCCCCCTGAAAGATGACCCCGTTCTGAACGAATCCGCCGCCGATCCCCGTTCCCGGGAAGACACCGAGCAGGCTTTCCGCTCCCTGGCCCGCTCCAAACAGATATTCACCATAAACCCCGGCATCGACATCGTTGATGACCATAACCGGCTTCTTGAACTCTTTATTCAGTCGCTCAGCGACCGCGACGTTCTTCCAGCCAAGATTGGGAGCCTCAAGCAGGATGCCTTTTTTCGGCTGAATCGGACCCGGGCAGCCAATTCCGATCCCTGCGATCTCGCTCAGGGGGACGCCGGAGTTCTCCACGGCTTCATAAATGCATTTGATGATCCGTTCGATACCGGCGTCGGGACCAAGGAACCCCTTGGTCTTTTTTCGCTCTCGTCCCAGATCTCGCATCTTTTCGTCGAATACGGCGCAGAGCATCTTCGTGCCGCCGAGATCGAACCCAATCCATTTCCGTTCACTCACCAGGAACTCCCGTTGTCATTGCTGGAGGAACTGCGGGCAGCCGCGGTTCCCCTTCTGAAACTGGTCCGCCATTGTTGAACACGGAATAAGTCAGGTCTGATCGCAGCTCTCGGGAAACCCGACGGGCGTGACAGATGTTCGAGCGACTTACTCATTCCGCGGCTCTGCGTCACTTATAATATCGATTCTGAGAACGGCTGTCAGTGCGACGGGAAAGATCTGCGGCCGGGGAGGCCGATTCTTCACGGAATTCAGACTTGTAAATTTGTTACGGTTCTCCGCCGGGCGTTCAGCAGGAGCAGAGCCGGTTCGTAAGTACCTAGTTTGTTGGGACTTCGGGTTTTGCCCAGCACTCCTGTGTGCACGAATCCTCTCATTTCGCCCCGCCAAACGCCTATTGACCAGTATGAGAGTTTGACTACAATCACGTTACATGGATAAACGGGAGAATTTGGAATTCTCTCTGGGAGAACATTACCACGATTTCGTGAGTGTCTGCTTTCCGAGTTGATCAGGGAGCCCATCTCGAACGGGACAGGTGAACAGTTTGAACCGAAGGATGATCGGTTTGTTCAGTCTGTCTTCGAAATCATGGTCAAATCAATGGAATGACGTGACCTGGCGGTTGGCCCATCTTCGTGCCAATCGCTCTCTGGCAAGAACTCTTCCTCGCGATGCCCTCGCACCTGCCTTGCACGCGGGGAAGATCAATGATGCTTGCCATGTCCACAAAAAGGATGGAGCGACATGAAGACTGTATTTACGACGGGTGAAGCAGCGAAGATCTGCAAGGTTAGCCAGCAGACGATCATTCGTTGCTTCGATTCCGGCCAGCTGAAAGGATTTCGGGTCCCCGGCTCCAAGTTTCGCCGTATTCCGCGGGACGTGCTCTTCAAGTTCATGCGGGAAAATGGCATCCCGACGGACGCCCTTGAGAGCGGAAAACGCAAAGCCCTGGTGGTCGACGACGATCAGGAACTGGTAGAACTGATTCGCGATGTCCTCGAATCGGATGGCCGATTCGAAGTCCGCGTCGCCAACAACGGGTTCGACGCCGGTATGATGGTTAAAGAGTACCATCCGGATGTGATTGTCCTGGATGTGATGCTCCCGGATATTAATGGCAAAGAAGTCTGTCAGCGGGTTCGCAGCGACTCCAGCATGGACGATGTTCGGATCATCTGCATCAGCGGGATGGTCGAACGCGAGAAGATCGAAGAACTCAAGGAAGCCGGTGCCAACGACTTCCTGCAGAAGCCGTTCGACGTGGAAACTCTGATGAACCGCGTCTGCAAGCTTCTCGATGTGGAACCGGTCGGCGTTTAACGCCGGTTGTTCTCCAATAACGAATCAGGCCGCACTCCAGTCAGTGCGGCTTTTTTTATGGAAAACGGAATGGAATCGGGTGGCGACAACAGGACCAGCGAGACGCTGACCCCGGATGCACGGCATTTGGCGGCGCTGATGCAGTTCAGCGCCGCCGCCGGCCACGAGATCAACAATCCTCTGGCTGTCATTCTTGGCCGTGTTTATCTCCTGTTGAAAGACGAAGCCGATCCCGTCCGTCGTCAGTCGCTGGAAACGATCGCCGGACAGGCCGGACGTATCCGGGATATGATCGGCGACGTCATGCTCTTCGCCGATCCGCCTCCGCCGGATCCCGTTGAACTTGACGCGACACAAATTGTCCGCGAAGTGATGGATCGGCAGCAGAAAATCGCCCGGCAGCAATACGGCCGCACGCCCGAGATCGAACTCAAAGCCGACAAATCGATCTCAGTTCATGCGGATCGCGATCAGTTCGCGACCGTCGTGGGGGAGTTGCTGAGAAATGCTTTGCATCCCACTGTTGAAGCTGATCACATCACCGTGCATCTCACTGCTGACGAGGAATCGCTGCATTTGCAGATTTCTGACAACGGCCGCGGAATGTCGGAGGAAGAGCGTCAGCATCTTTTTGACCCGTTCTACTCAGGCCGCCAGGCTGGCCGCGGACTGGGCTTTGGGCTCTCGAAAGCGTGGCAGTTTGCCCGTATGCACGGCGCCAACATCGAAGCTCGCTCTGCAAACCGCGAGGCGGAGACGGAAACCGAATTCCGCGTTCTCTGGCCACGCGTGTTCCCGCAGTAGCCATTGTCTACATGCGGTCGCATTGCCGTCTCAGCAGTCTCGGCGTTGATGGCCTTTGATTTTTTCAGCAGTGAACGGCCGTGATTGGTTGATCGTATCGGCACCAGTTGATCAGAATGGTGGAAATTCGTCCAAACGCCACGCGAGGCGTCTGGCGTCGACCACGTTACTGATCGCTGAGGAAAGACCGACCATGTTCAAAAAATGCTCTGCTGTTGTCCCCGTCTGTCTCGCTGCCTGCCTGCTAGCTTCGACTGCCATCTCCCAGACGATGCCCGCCAGGCCCGACGAAGGAACCCGTCGGAGTGGTAACCGTCTGCCGAATCACTACGGCAAGCTCGGCTTGAGCGATGAGCAGCGGGAGAAGATCTATTCGATCCAGTCCGACTATCGCTCGAAGATTCAGTCCCTGTTGCAGGAACTCGAAGATCTTCGCGACGAACAGAGCCTGCAGATTCAGTCAGTACTCACGGAGACGCAGCGGGTGGAACTGAACAAGCATCTCGAAGAAGCCCGCCAGCGACGGCAGACGGCGTCGAATAACCGCTGACAACTGCGGACGTTTTGCATCGGCCGAGCCGATCGCTACATTACGGGTTGACGTCGACTTCGCATGGGAACACCCGGCGAAGTCGACTTTATTTAGCCTCGCTCCAACTTCATCTTCCGCAGGTTCGACATGAGTGAATCCCTGGTCCAGAGACTGTTCGACGAACTCGAAGCCCTTCCGCTGATTGATCCCCATACGCACATCAATCCCCACGCGGCTGCTTCGAAGAACCTCGCCGACATCATGGGATATCACTACTACACGGAACTGGCTCACTCGGCTGGACTGGCGAAAGAGAAGATCGAAGAGCCCGGCATCTCCCCGAAGGAGAAAGTCGGCCGACTTATCCCCAAGCTGAGCACGATCGAGAACACCGCTCAGTACTCGTGGCTGCTCGAGATTTGTCAGGAATTCTTCGGCTTCAAAGAGGACCGGATCACCGTCGATAACTGGGAGAAGCTCTACGATCAGGCCGACCAGGTGCTCGGCCAGTCCGACTGGGAGCAACAGGTGCTCAAGAAGTCTGGCCTGGAACAGGTTTACCTGACCAACGACTTCGACGATGCTCTGACCGGGTTCGATACCAATCTCTATGTTCCCTGCCTGCGAACCGACGATCTCGTGTTCCACCTTGGCAAATCCGAAGTTCGCGAACGACTGGCCAAGGCGACCGATCGGGAACTGGGAACGATCGAAGACGTTCAGGCGGCCATTCGCGATCTGTTCACTCACTTCACGAAAAACGGGGCTCGGGCCTGTGCCATTTCGCTGCCGCCAGACTTCTCGCCCACACTGGTTTCAGCGAACACCGTCGCCGCGTCCTGGCTGCGCCTCGGCAACGGCGAAAAGCTGAGTGACTGCGAGAGCCGGGAACTGAGCCAGTTCATCTTCTGGCAACTGGCCGAGAACTGCTCCGTGTTCAACCTGCCGTTCGACCTGATGATTGGCGTGAACCGTCGTGTCTACGAAGATGGCGTTTTCCAGGGACAGGACCTGTACGACAAGCGGACTTCGCTGATTCAGTATCGTCAGCTGTTCAACAGCTTTCCGCGGGTCAAGTTCCCGATCTCGGTGCTGACGACGACCAGTAATCAGGAACTGGTCAGTTACGCCTGGATCTTCCCGAACGTGATCGCCAACGGTCACTGGTGGTACTCAAATACGCCGCCGTACATCGAATCCGATTGCCGGACTCGCCTGACAGCCATTCCGCAGACCAAATATGTCGGCTACTACAGCGATATGTACAAGCTGGAGTTCGCCTTGCCCAAGTTTCGGATGTACCGCCGCATTCTCGCCAGGGTGCTCGCACAGGACTTCGTTCAGGATCGGGGTTGGTCGGAGAGCCGGGCTCTCGATCTCGGCAAACTGGTGCTTCGCGGAAATGTCGAGTCAATTTTCGGAGGCTGAGATCCGATGACGACGAGTACGCCCCGGCCACCCCGGTTGCTACAGCCGGGGTGGCAAAGTCGCAGGCAGGGCAGGGGGAGATCGTCGTCGAATCAGCAGCTGTTGCAGACAGCGTCGGGGCTGACAGAAGAGCAATCGAGGCAACCAGCGCTTCGACTCGGAGACTGCTCCTGCCTACAATTTCAGCGAGTGAGAACGCCGCAGGCGGGATGAAAAGTCACTCATAAAACAGTCTTTTCCTCTTTTCACAGCGCAGGCACATCGTTAAGATTCCGCCTGAATCCTCCGATTTGACGGGCAACGTACGGACTGACGCCCCTGTGAACAGGGAGCTGTTGAAGAGGGTTCACTGCCACGAGATGCTTGCTGTGTGACCACGATCGAACGCGCTGTCGATCGCAGAGCCCGCTAAGCTGTCCCGCCCACGCGGGAACACCTTATTTTCCAGGCTGAGAGTCGGCCGGAATGTTTTAACACTCAGGGATTATTGTTTACGGAACCATGAAAAACCTCGACAAAGTACGGAATATCGGGATCTCTGCCCACATCGACTCCGGTAAGACCACGCTGACGGAACGTATTTTGTTCTACGCCGGCAAGACCTACAAAATCGGTGATGTGAAAGACGGTGCAGCCGGGGCCGTTATGGACCACATGGAACTGGAACGCGAACGCGGAATCACGATTACTTCCGCCGCGACCCAGGTCGGCTGGAAGAACCACATCGTCAACGTGATCGATACGCCGGGCCACGTCGACTTCACCGTCGAAGTGGAGCGTTCTCTCCGCGTTCTGGACGGGGCCATTCTGGTTCTCTGCTCGGTCGGTGGTGTCCAGAGCCAGTCCCTGACCGTCGACCGTCAGATGAAGCGATACGGGATTCCTCGCATTGCGTTCATCAACAAGTGCGACCGTACAGGTGCCGATCCGGATGCCGTCTGCCGTCAGATTCAGGAAAAACTGGGCGTGACGCCGGTCCCCATCCAGATCCCGATCGGTCTGGAACAGAATCACAAGGGTGTCGTCGACCTGATCAACATGCGGGCCGTCTTCTTCGATGGCGATCATGGTGAGCAGGTTCGGTACGATGAGATTCCAGCCGACCTGCAGGACCAGGCCGCTGAAGCTCGCGCTCATATGCTCGAGCAGCTCTCGCTGTACGACGACGAACTGATGGAAATGCTGCTTGAAGAAGCAGAAGTTCCGGTGGAAAAGATTAAGTCGATCGTTCGCGAAGCCTGTCTGTCTCAGAGCATTGCTCCCGTGATGATGGGAAGCGCGTTCAAGAATAAGGGTGTCCAGGAACTGCTCGATGCAGTGGTGTCGTTCCTGCCCTCGCCGCTCGAACGCGAAGTGAAGGCCATCGACGTCGACAAGATGGAAAAGGCCGACAAGGAAAACGAAACGAGCGAGAAGCCAGACCCGAATCAGTTCAAAGTGGCTCTGACCACCAGCGACGACGATCCGCTCGTCTGCATGGCGTTCAAGACCGTGATGGAACAGTTCGGCCAGCTGACTTACACCCGTATCTACCAGGGTACGATCAAAAAGGGTGACAGCTATATCAATACCCGTACCGGCAAGCCAACCCGGTTCGGTCGTATTGTGCGTATGCACTCCAACGATCGTGAAGACGTGGACGAAGCGGGCGCCGGTGACATTGTCGCCATCGTCGGTGTCGACTGTGCCTCTGGGGATACGTTCTGCGGTGGCGGTGTCAACTACGCTCTGGAAAACATTTACGTTCCGGAAGCGGTGATCCGACTCTCCATCGAGCCGGCTCAGCGGGACAGTGCCGACAAGCTCGGTAAAGCCCTGGAACGTTTCCGTCGCGAAGATCCGACGTTCCACGTGATGACTGATGAAGAGACCGGCCAGACGATTATTGCCGGAATGGGTCAGCTGCACCTGGACGTTTACATCGAACGTATTAAGCGTGAGTACAAGTGCGAGTGTATCATCGGCGAGCCGCGCGTGGCCTATAAAGAAACGCCAAGCAAAACCGTCGAGTTCAACTACAAGCACAAGAAGCAGACCGGGGGTTCCGGTCAGTACGCTCACGTCGTCGGTAAGATGGCTCCGATGCCGGAAGGGTTCGAAACTCCTTACAAGTTCCATAACGAGGTGACCGGGGGACGTATTCCCAAGGAATACATTCCGGCTGTCGATGCCGGCTTCCGTCGCGCTCTCGAAAAGGGACCTCTGTGCGAGTGCGAAGTGGTGGGTGTCGATGCTCACCTTTCCGATGGTAGCTACCACGATGTCGACTCGTCGGAAATGGCGTTCAAGATCTGTGGCTTCGACTGCATGCGGGAGAATCTGAAGAACTCCGACATGGCTCTGCTTGAGCCGATCATGAAGCTCGAAATCGAAGCTCCTGAAGAATATCAGGGTTCGATCACCGGTCACCTGTCGAGTAAGCGTGGGATCGTGACTTCGTCGGAGACGAAGAGCCTGACCTGCTACATTCTCGCCGAAGTGCCGCTGGCCTCGATGTTCGACTACGCCAACGAACTGCGTTCGATGACGCAGGGTAAGGGGGGATTCAGCATGGAATTCGCCCGTTACGCCCGCTGTCCTCGCAACGTTCAGGAGGAAGTTGTCGAACGCCGCCGCAAGGAACTCGAAGAGCGTCGCAACAGAAAGTAGGCCCTGTTCGGCTTTGGTCGAAACGCGAGGTGACCAGCCTCGCTCCGGTGTCGCTCACTGAGCCATCATCGGCCTGACGATCAAAACCCAGAAGCTGAAAGATTCCGTTCAACGGAGAAAGCCGCGTACATCAGTACGCGGCTTTTTTTTTCGTGTGTGGTCTGATCAAAACGACATCTCATGTTGCTGCCGAAGACTCCGGTTGGAGTTGCACATTCGGCTTCCGCACGACAACATATCTCTCACCATGCCGCACCACAACATTGAGCAAATCACCCGCTGGATTGAGACGGCCTGTCTCTGGGAAGTTGCCGCTCCGAAGGCGGGAAACGTGCATCCACAGGCCAGCTTCAGCGACCTGACGCACAACGACTTCGTTCGCTCCGCCCGGATCACGGCGTTTATGCTGGCCCGCTCTCATCGCGGCGTCGGACGGGCGATTCTCGACACCAGCAAAGCCGTCCGCCTGCAGGTCGGGAAGAACACCAATCTCGGCATCATCCTGCTGCTGGCGCCGTTGCTGACCGCCGCCCAGGAAGGACCCATCGAGGCGAGTATTTCCGATGTGATCGACCGCATGACTGTCGAAGACTCGAAGCAGGTTTACGAGGCGATCCGCACCGCCCGCCCGGGGGGGATGGGCGAGGTGGCTAACCAGGATGTCTCTCAGGAGCCAACCGCACCCATTCGCGAGATCATGCAACTGGCCGCTGACCGCGATCTGATCGCCCGCCAGTACGCGAACAGCTTCGCGGACGTGCTCGGCTTCGGAAGCGAACGCCTTCAACAGTGGTGGACCCGCTGTCCTGAATCACGAGAGACCGCGATCATCGGTCTGCATCTCGACTGGATGGCCAACTATCCCGACTCTCTAATCGAACGAAAATGCGGCCGCGCAACCGCTGAAGAAGTGAGCCGCAAGGCCTCCGCACTCCTGGAAGCCGGCTGGCCGGAGGCACCGGAATCCGCGGAAGCCTTCACGGAATTCGATACCTGGCTTCGCAGCGACGGTAACCGCCTGAACCCCGGGACCTCAGCCGACCTGGTAGCCGCGTGCCTGTTTGTGGGATTGTGCGAAGACACGATTCGCTAAACTTTACGGCAGGCCCTACCCCCAACCGTAGCGGCGGCATCCTGCCGCCGAATGCGTGTCATTCTGGAACAGATAGGCGGCGCCGACGATTGCGTTGCTGCTGCGAAAAGCTGGTTGATTGACCTGCTTCACAAACGCGAGAGCCAAGTCTATTCGCCGGCAGGATGCCGCCGCTACGAGGCGGTTCATTGAACCGTCGACCGATTACGTCTGCCTCCGGCATCCTCCTCTTTCGAACTCTCAAGCAAGACCCTCTGACATGCCTCAGCCATCCTTCCGCGTTCGGGTGACCAAAGACCATCTGGTTTTCAGTGCCGCTCACTTTATTACGTTCAACGGCAACATCTGCGAACGGCTGCACGGGCATAACTGGCGGGTCGCCGTGGAAGTCACCGGGGGACTGGATGAGAATCGATATGTTTTCGACTTCATCGCTCTCCGGGATGCGACGCAGAATCTCGTGAATGAACTCGATCATCGGGTGCTGTTGCCCGAGTCGCATCCGATGATCCGGGTCACCGATCATGGTCACGAGGTTGAAGCAACATTCGAAGAACGACGGTGGATCTTCCCTCGAGAAGACGCCGTTATTCTGCCGGTGCAGAATACGACCGCTGAAGAGATTGCGCAGTGGATGGTTCAGCGGCTGGTTGATGACGTCATAAAAAAACATCGACACGAACTGCAGAGCGTTCGTGTCGATGTTGAAGAGAACTTCGGCCAGTGGGCTCAGTGTGAATTACAGCTCCCGTAGGAGCTGGTGCGAGGTGCACTTTAGTGGACTCAACCTGAGAGGTGGTGTCAGTGTCAGGCGATGAGTCGGGTCTTCACTGGCCCGGCCGGAGTGCTTGGAGCAGTGTACTTTTTGGTGTGACCGTCCGGTCCGCGAAAGATGCAGCGTTTCAGGCGATTCAACGCTCATTCGCGGATAGACGGTAGAGCGATTCGCTCTAGTAGTTTTCCGGGGTCGGTCTGACATCGCAGGTCACATCGCAGCTGTCGTCGCACTGATCCCATTCGTCGTTGTAGGTGCTGCCAGCGATGCTTCCCTTGTGACCGGCGGTCCCGTTGTAGGCGAAGTTCTGATTGATGCTGCCGAAGGCGGCTCCGACGTCTTCGAGCTCCTGATTGACGTTGAAGGCGACTTCCGAAAGTCCAACGACCATTCCCAGGACACAGATGGTGGCGACCAGGACCAGTTCAGCCGAGATGATGAAGCCAGCTTCGTCGTTGTACAGAGCGTTGATGATGTTCGTCATTGTTGTGGTCTCCAGAAGGTGTTTATTCGAAGTGTGGTGGTTGTTTGGTGAAGGGAGATAAAGCAGGCAGTGTGCCAGTCCCGCCGCCGCTCGGACGAGAGCTGCGGAAATCCCCATCGCGTTGGGATTCTAAGTTCCTTCTGTAAAGCTATTTAGGACAAATCGAAAAACTGTAACGAATCGTTGACAGTCCGCTTACAGCCGGCTCAGGCGATGTTGTGCTTTATCCACACCCAGCATCCGCGCCGTTGTCGGCGCGATGTAACTCACCGTGTAGTAACGGCTTAAGTCCACGTTTTCGAAAAACAACGTGTTGCCGTCGCACCACACGGCGACCCCTGCCCTCGGGCACGCGAACCGAAGCCTGAAAAAATCTGGAAACATGTCCCGAGACGGTCGATGGGGCAGAGTCCCGTTCGACTGAGTTTGAGATGCGTGAAGCTCACGAGTGCCCCGAACTCTTTAGAAGGAATCTGTAATGCAATTGATCACTCCGTTTCTCTGGTACAACACCGAAGCTGAAGAAGCCGCCCGCTTCTACACCTCGATCTTTCCAGACTCGAAAATTCTGAGCACGTCCTACTACGGCAGCAACACGCACATGCCGGAGGGAACCGTGATGACGGTGAATTTCGAACTGGCCGGACAGAAATTCGTCGCGATGAACGGAGGGCCGAACTATCCGCTGACGCCGGCCATTTCGTTCATGGTCGAAGTCGATTCTCAGGAGGAACTCGATCGCTACTGGGATGCGTTGTCTGCCGGAGGGGAGCCGGTTCAGTGTGGCTGGCTGACGGATAAGTTCGGACTGTCGTGGCAGATCACTCCGCCGGAACTGCTGCAGATGATCGAAGATCCGGATTCCGCTCGAAAAGAACGGGCGATGGGAGCCATGATGCAGATGGTCAAACTCGACCTCAACAAGCTCCGCGAGGCTTACAACGCCTGAGATCGCGGCTGCCAGATGCGGTAGATCGGTTCTGCTTCCGGACGATGTGCCGGTTTTCCTGACTTGCTGGGAATCCGGCTTGTCGGAATCTATTCTTAGCAGGCAATTTTCTAAACAGAGCGGAGCAAGCTGAGATGAATTATCTGGTTATCCACGTCGATCTGGAACAGATCGAGCACTTCGACGGAGACGCCATCGTTGCGGATCTGGAGCAGACCGGCGTTGACGTCGAACTGGAAGAAGGGCCTCCCGATGAGGCTTACGTCGATATTTTCTGCACATCGCGGCGGAAACTTCTGCCCGTCTGGCAACATGTCCAGAAGCTGCTGGCTGCGAACGCCGCTCTCGCTGACGCGTCGATCGTCTGCTGCACCGGGGAAAATGGCTGGGACGACTACTATCTCCTCCATGGAGCCGGCGAAGACGAAACGGTTGATGTTCTGGAAGCTTAGTTCGACTCTTCGCGAGGCTCCGAAGCTTACGAAAGGCGTTTCAGTCGCGATCGGCTTCCCGAACGATGCATCTTGTCCAAGTCTTAACGATGACTTAGAATAAGTTGCCCCACGGTCTCGCCTTCCAGGACGTAGTCGTAGTGAGGCCGATGGACGAAAATCGCTTTTCAAGAGGAGCCGTCTGATGCGGAATTCCGCCAACTTTGCGTGGCTGATGTGTTTGTGCCTGTCGTTGTCCGTGGTTTGGGTGAAGGTGACTCACGCCGAGGAGGATGAGGCGGACACCTACGAACTGATGCGGCTGTTCGTGGATACGTTTGAGGAAATTGACGACAACTACGTCAAAGACATTGACCGTCGCGAGCTGATTGAGGCGGCTGTCCAGGGCATGCTGGCCAAACTGGACCCTTATTCCAACTACATCAGCCCCGATGACCTGGCCTCGTTCGAACAGGATGTGCAGCAGGAGTTCGGCGGCATCGGCATCCAGGTTCACTTCGACCCGGATCATCGGCAAATCGTGGTGATGACACCACTCCCCGGCACTCCCGCTTACAAAGCCGGAGTTCGCGCTGGCGATCGCATCATCAGCATCGAAGGCCAGAACGTTTCGGAGTTCGAGGTCGGCAAAGAACTCGCAACTGCGGTGAAACTGCTCAAAGGCCCTGCCGGTGCCAAGGTCACGATCACCGTGAAGCATGAACCGGAAGATCCCCTTCAGGGAGCTGCCGTCACCGAGACAGACACCGACGAAGTCTTCGAGGACGAGCCGGTGGAAGTGAAAAGCCTGATCGAAAAGCTTGAGATCGAGCGGGACGTGATCAAAGTCGCGACCGTCATGGGTGATCGTTACAACGCGGACGGCACCTGGGATTTCATGATCGATGACGACAAGAAGATCGGCTACATCCGTCTGTCTCATTTCAGCCGCAACAGTGCGAGCGAACTCCAGGCGGCCTTGAAGCAGCTGGAAAAAGAAGGCATGCAGGGGCTGATTCTGGATCTCCGCTGGAATCCGGGCGGACTGCTGACTTCCGCGACAGAGATCTCGGACCTGTTCGTTGAGTCCGGAAAGATCGTGAGCACCAAAGGCCGCAATACTCAGGAACGAACCTGGCGCGCCAAGAAGCGAGGCACGTTCAGCGGCTTTCCAATGGCCGTGATGATCAACCGGTTCTCGGCTTCGGCCAGCGAAATCGTAAGCGCCTGCCTGCAGGATCACGGCCGGGCCGTCATCATCGGCGAACGGTCCTGGGGCAAAGGGAGCGTGCAGAACATCATCGAACTCGAAGATGGCGACAGTGCCCTGAAACTGACCACCGCCAGCTATCACCGTCCGAGCGGCAAGAACATCCATCGCTTTCCCAAGGCCAAGCCGGAAGACGAATGGGGCGTGATGCCGGATGACGGATACAAGGTCGAGTTCACGACGAAAGAGATGATCGAGTACCGAAAGTATCGCAGCGAACGGGATGTGCTGAGCGAAAACGGACCGGAAGAAAGCGACTATGTCGATCAGCAGCTGAAGAAGGCTCTGGAGCACGTCCTTTCTGAACTCAATCCTGAGGATGAAGCACGGGAGGCCAAGGAAAAGCCGGAAGACGCCGTGGCTCCGGCTGATGGCAAGAAGGCCGCCTTCATTCCGCGATCGTTCTTTGTGGTGCCCGCGATCACGGTGCTCTAGAGCAGTTTACTTTTTGGTGTAACCGTTCGGTCCGCGAAAGATGCAGCGTTTCAGGCGATTCAACGCTCATTCGCGAACATACGGTAGAGCGGTTTCCAGGCGTAACCGGCAACGGGCCGAGCGATTTGCTCTGGAATCTGTGCATTGAAGTGACGGTCCATTGCCGGGCTTGCCCGCAGTGGACCTTTTTTATTGTCGAAGTGGAACCGAACTCGACTTATGGCCGAATTGCTGCTCTCTCTCGAATCGACATGCGACGAAACTGCTGCCGCCGTGATCCAACGAGACGGAACGGTCTTAAGTTCGATCGTTTCTTCTCAGACTGATCTCCATGAGCGTTACGGCGGCGTTGTGCCTGAAGTGGCCGCTCGCGCCCACCTCGAACGCATTCTGCCCGTCATCGATCGATCACTGCAACAGGCGGGCGTGCAGCTGAATCAGCTCTCCGCGGTTGCCGTCGCTACTCATCCGGGCCTGATTGGGTCATTGCTTGTGGGGGTGACCGCGGCCAAGACGCTGGCGATGACACTCGACGTTCCGTTGATCGCCATCGACCATGTCACCGCCCACATCTACGCCTGTCAGATGGTGTCCAGAGAGAAGATCTTTCCAGCGGTTGGCCTGGTGGTGAGTGGCGGCCACACGAACCTCTACGATTGCCGCGATGCCCTGACGGCGACTCTACTCGGGTCGACGATCGATGACGCCGCCGGGGAAGCCTTCGATAAAGTCGCGGCTATTCTTGAGCTGCCGTATCCGGGGGGGCCTTCGATTCAGAAGTGTGGCGAGCAGGGGAATGAAGATGCCTTTCCGTTCCCGCGTTCGTTCTACGATCAGTCACGACTCGCGTTCAGTTTCAGCGGATTGAAGACAGCCGTGCTCTACGAAGTTCGGGGCAAACCGGGGCACCAGAACGTCCCGCCGCCGATGACCGATCAGCGCCGAGCTGATATCGCGGCCTCCTTCGAGAAAGCGGTTGTTGAAGTCCTGGTCCGAAAGTGCGAACAGGCACTCGCGCAGACGGGGGCGAAAAATCTGTGCGTCGGAGGCGGAGTGGCAGCAAATCGACGGCTGAGAATTGCTCTGCAGAAAATGGCCGGGAAGCGTAGGATTAAGCTGGTCGTCGCTCCCATGGAGTACTGCACCGACAACGCGGCGATGGGGGCGATCGCCTGGGAGAAGTACGAACGCGGACTGTTTGCCCCACTTAATATCGATCCGACTCCCGGGCTTGTTCGCGCTCCGATGTGAAGCCGCCCGCAGGCCGCTCCGTCGCGGATTGCTTTCACCCAGGCAAAATGAAGAAAAGCCGCGACGGGAATCCCATCGCGGCTCTTTAGATTCTCTGTGCGCGCTGGCAGCTTACGAATTCATTGCCATTTCAGCAGGGGCGTTTCCTTCAATCACATCTGCCAGGCGGCGAACTTCTTCGAGTTCTTCGCGGCGGGCTTTGATGGTTTCCGCAGTCGGATCTTCGCGGCGGAGACGGATGGAGCTGGCAATATAACGAAGGCCTTCGAGCAGGAGTTCCTGTTGACGGCCGGTGATTTCCACAGTCATGCGATCATTCGTGGACATGATTCAAAATCCTTATTTGAAACGCGGCTGCAGAACTTCCTGTTTCAGTGGCCGACTTTGTAAACGTTCCCGTCGTCTGGCAGGTCAGCCCGACCTGTCTGTGTGACGATTACTGGATGTTATGGTAGCAACTGTCAGACCAAACTCAATCGATTACAGTTCTGGCTGCGGGCAAACTCTCGGAAAGGGGAGAACTGAGAACGGTTACGCCCCGGCGGAGTGGTCGGAACGTGTCAGTATTGACCCACGTCTTTATTATCGAACTTCCCGGCGTCCAAATTTGCTTTCGCTGTCCGGGAGCTTACGACGGCTACAGACGGTCTTTTGCGAAATTATGCAAATCCGTTTCAATCGTTACGCAAACCTTACAACGGCCAGTGGTCTTCGTCCGGCCCGGGCGCCCGTCAACTCAACAGGCGACGCTGAAAGACCCGGCAGGCGGATCGTTCAATTTGAGCCGTTGTTCTCATGTGTGTCGTGTGCACGCCAGTTGCCGTTGCGGAACGATTCGGCCATGGCTTTGGGAACATTCGCCTCAGCCAGGACGACGCGAGCCCGGTTTTCCTGGGTGAGGGCGACCATCTCGGCTTCGGTAGCGACGGCACGAGCCCGCTTTTCTTCCGCCCGGGCACGGGCCACACGCATGTCTGCTTCGGCCTGATCGCCCTGCAGTCGAGCCCCCACGTTGTCTCCCACATCGATATCGGCGATGTCGATCGAAACGATCTCGTAAGCGGTTTGCGAATCGAGACTCTTGTTAAGCACGGCTTTCGCGATCAGCATCGGATTGGCGAGCACATCTTTGTGGCTTTCGCTCGAGCCAATGGCCGAGACGATTCCCTCACCAACGCGGGCAATAATTGTATCTTCTGTGGCTCCACCAATCAGCTGAGCCAGGTTCGTCCGAACAGTCACGCGGGCACGGGCTTTGAGTTGAATGCCATCCTTCGCCACCCCGTCCAGCGTATTCCGGGAATGACGACGGGGATCCGGGCAGTCGATGACTTTGGGGTCGACGCTCGTTCGCACAGCGTCCACGACATCGCGGCCCGCCAAATCGATCGCCGAAGCCGTGTCCCAGTCGAGATCGATGCTTGCTCGCTGAGCGGCGATCATCGCCTGAACGACGCGGCGAATGTTTCCGCCGGCCAGATAGTGAGCTTCAAATGCAGCCGTTGGAATCTTCGGCAAACCGGCCTGCACGGCCATCACGCGGGCATCGATGATACTCGTCGGGTTCACCTTACGCAGCGACATCAGCACGAGGCGAATCGGATTGACGTGGGCTCCGGTTACGAAACCACGCAGCCAGAGATGGAAGTACTTCGTGAAGAGTACGAACAGCACGATACCCATGATGACCGCGAGAACGATCGCGGCGAAGATGATTAACTCTTGTGGGATCATGGTGGTTGTCTTTCTCAGGTGCGGCAGAGTTTTATGAACCCCGGGAGGGCAATGGTTCGCCTTCGATTGAGTTTACTTCGCCAAACTTCCTCCATGCAAGCATTGCTGCGGCAGGTTCGCCGTTCCGAGCCGGAACAGTTGGCAAACGAGCCCGCCCCGGCTCGGAATCCCTCGAATGCCCCCTGCCGCAGGGACTGTCTGAAGTTGGCTATTGAGAAAGTCGTCTTACTTCCGGTATAAAGGGAGATAGATCGGCCCGGACTGATGCGTCCCGGCCGCAGCTTCCGGTGCGTTTCCGCTCCGTGACTCTCCGCTCTTCCGAGGTCGCTGCATGAAGATTGTATTCGCAACAACGCGAACTCGTAGTGTCCGATCGCTGCGACTTTTTCCGAGCTTACTCGTAATCGCGTTCTGTTTTCTATGCGCGGCGTCTCCCGTGCTCAGCGGACCGGTCGACTTTGAGAAGCACGTCCAGCCGATTCTCCGGCAGCATTGCTTCCGCTGTCATGGCGAATCTCACGACAAAGGCGGTCTGCGGCTGTCTCGACGCGAAGCGGCACTCGGTTCCGCGGATTCCGGCGAATCGATTATCACGCCCGGGAAGCCCGACGAGAGCCTGTTAATTCACCGAATCGCGGATCCTGATTACGGCGATGTGATGCCGCTCGATGGAGAACCGCTGTCGACCGAGCAGATCGCAGTGCTCCGGCAATGGATTACCGAGGGATCGAACTGGCCCGATTCCGCCGCTGTCAGTCGACACTGGGCGTACGAACCGATCGCTCGTCCGGAGCTGCCCGAAGTTCAAGAACAACCGTGGATCCGCACTCCGGTGGATCACTTCATCCTCTCGCGTCTCGATGAAGAAAAACTGAAGCCGGCTCCTGATCAGGATCGCGCCGGCTGGCTGCGGCGAGTTTCGCTCGCTCTGATCGGCTTGCCGCCGACTCCGGAAGACGTCGCCGAGTTCGTGAGTGATGATTCCGTCGACGCCGAACGAAAAGTTGTCGACCGCCTGCTGGCATCACCCCGGTTCGGAGAGAAGTGGGCCGTGGGCTGGCTCGATCTGGCTCGCTACGCGGACTCCAACGGCTTTCAGGCCGATCAACTCCGCGACAGCTGGGCCTACCGAGACTGGGTGATTGAGGCCTTCAATCAGAACAAGCCGTTTGACGAATTCGTGATCGAACAACTCGCCGGTGATCTGCTTCCGGACGCCACCGCGGATCAGCGGATCGCAACCGGTTTTCATCGGACGGTCACCTGCAATGTGGAAGCGGGAGTGCATCCTGAAGAGAACCGCATCAATCAAGTGTTCGACCGGGTTAACACAACCGGCACGGTCTTCATGGGGACTTCGATGGAATGCGCCCAGTGTCACGATCACAAGTACGATCCGTTTACACAGACCGACTACTATCAGCTGTTTGCCTACTTTAATAACACCCCGCTTGAAGTGAAGCAGACGGCTGGGGTCACGTTCGACTTTTACGGCCCGTCGATGGAACTTCCGATGGAGCCTGAAGAAGCGGATCGTCGTTCCGAGTTAAAAGCCGAACTCGCCAAGTTGCAGGAACAGCGAGACCAGCGACTGCAGGAGGCTGAGACTGAGTATGAACAATGGCTGGCCGACTTGCGGGATGACGCCGGGGAAGCCGACTGGCAGCCGCTCACTGTCGTTGAGTTTAACACGACCGGCGGCGAAACCTGGGAAGCTCTCGACGATCAGTCGATTCTGGTCACCGGCAAGGTCCCCGACAAAACCACCTACACCGCCATCGTGCAGTCGGAGTTGAAGAAACTCACGGCGCTCCGCATCGAAGCGCTGACGCATCCTGAGATTCCGGGACACGGGCCGGGGCGTGGCGATCCGGTTCGCAGCAATTTCATTCTGAGTGAGTTCGTGGTCACGAAAATCGGAAGCGACCGCGATCAGAAGATCGAACTGACGGCAGCCGCCGCTGATTACTCGCAGCCACGCTGGGAAGTTCCCAAGGCAATCGACGGCGATCCGTCGACCGGATGGGCCATCGGTCAGGAGTTTCAGAAGCCGCACTGGGCCCGCTTCCAGCTGCTCAAGCCAACAACCTTCGCCAATGACGACCGACTGCGGATCGAGATGGTGCAGAACTACGGGCGCGGGCGAACGATTGGCCGTTTCCGCCTTTCGGCCTTTGCGGGCGATCCACTTCTGCTCGATGTTCCAGAAGAACTTCAGCAGCTGGCCGCGAAAGAGAAGCGGTCCAGGGCGGAGGAGAATAAACTCCGCGACCACTTCAATGAAGCGGACCCTCAGCTGACCCGGCTTGATCGCAAGATGAAGGCGGTTGAGAAACAGCTCAATGCGCTGGCCCCGCCGACAACTCTGGTGATGGTCGAAATGGAGGAGCCGCGAAAGACCTGCGTGCTGAATCGCGGCGATTACCTCTCGCCCGGTCAGGAGGTTTCTCCGGCTGTTCCCGCGTTGTTTCAGGGCAGTGCAGGGGAGTACCCGGAGAATCGACTCGGATTCGCCCAGTGGCTGGTCAGCGATGAGAATCCACTTCTTGCCCGGGTAACCGTCAACCGCTGGTGGGCCGAGCTGTTCGGTCACGGTCTGGTGGCGACGACGGAAGACTTTGGGACTCAGGGAGAGCCGCCGACGCATCCGGAACTGCTCGACTGGCTCGCCAGCGAACTTCGTGAAAACGAGTGGTCGATGAAACATGTACTGAGGCAGATCGTTCTTTCCTCCACTTTCCGGCAGTCGTCGCGATTCACACCGGAGCTGCTGGAAGGTGATCCGAAGAATGAACTCTACGCACGTGGACCGCGCTTTCGCCTGACGGCTGAGATCGTTCGCGACAATGCGCTGGCCATCAGCGGGCTGTTGTCTGAAGAGATGTCCGGTCCGCCGGTCATGCCCTACCAGCCCGATGGGATCTGGCGTTCGATTGGTCGGAACCAGCCGAAATGGGTGACCGCCAAAGACGAGGATCGCTTCCGTCGTGGCGTGTATATCGTCTGGAAGCGGGATGCGCCCTACACCTCGCTCGTCAGCTTCGATGCTCCCGATCGAACCGCGTGTGTTCCACAGCGGCCCCGGACGAACACTCCGCTCCAGGCCCTGACGCTGCTCAATGATCCGGCGTATGCCGAAATGGCGCTCGGGTTGACCCTGCGGATGCTGGAGGAATCTGTCGATGAAACCGATCACAGCCGAATTGATCGCGGCTTTCAAATCGCCGTCGCTCGGGACGCCCGACCCAAAGAAGTCGAAGTTCTTTATGGTCTGCTGCAGTCGGAACGGCAGCGTGTCCAGGACGACCCGAAGCTGGTCGAACAACGGACCGGTCTGAAACTACCGGGTTTTCCGGAGAGAAACGTCGATCAGAAAGAAGCGGCCGCATGGTTCGCGGTCGCGAACGTGCTGTTGAATCTCGACGAAACAGTCACTCAGGAATAGCAGAACAACCCGTCCAACGTTCGATTCTGCTCTCGATCGTCGAAGTGGATGTCTCTTCCAGAGATCAGGAGCAGGCGGACAACAGTTGTGTCATCGTGATCGTGATCGATCAGGACAATTCGCCCGAAGCGGGCAGGAGTAACGCAGATGCATCCTTCTCAGATAAAGTCGCAGCAGGATCTCACGCGACGGTACTTCCTCCAGAAGTCCGGCTATGGCATCGGCTCCTGCGCGCTGGCTTCGCTGTTCCTTCAGGATGCGGCAGCGAAATCGAGAGAGAACCCACTGTCTCCGCAAACCACGGATTTTCCAGCTCGGGCGAAGAATGTGATTTACATTCACCTGGTTGGAGCACCCTCGCATCTCGATCTGTTTGATTACAAGCCGGAGTTACAGAAACGAACAGGCGAGCTTTGTCCGAATGAGTTCTTCGAAGGGAAGAAGCTGGCGTTCATCCGAGAGCAGCCGACGCTTCTGGGAACACCGGACGATCCGAGTTTCAAGTTCAACAGCTGTGGAGAATCGGGACTTGAGATGTCGAGTCTCCTGCCCCATCTCCAGACCGTCGCCGATGACATCACAGTGATCAAGACCGTCACCACCGATCAGTTTAATCATGCCCCGGCTCAGTTATTTCTTCTCACCGGGTTTGGTCAGTTCGGTCGACCAAGTCTCGGCTCCTGGGTCACTTACGGACTCGGCTCTGAGAACCAGAACCTTCCCGGTTTCGTCGTGCTGATTACCGGCCAGGTGCTCGGAGCCGGCAGTAGTGCCTGGGGCAGCGGATTTATCCCAACTGTTTATCAGGGAGTCGAGTTCCGCAGCCAGGGCGATCCTGTGCTCTATCTGTCAAATCCGGATGGCGTCTCGCCGGGCAGCCGCCGCGATATTATTGATGCCGTCAACGGGCTCAATCAGGTCCACTACGGCGACGTGGCTGATCCCGAGATCGCGACTCGCATCAGCCAGTACGAGATGGCCTACCGGATGCAGACCAGCGTGCCGGAACTCATGGACATCAACTCGGAATCTCCGGAGATTCACCAGATGTACGGCACCGAGCCCGGGAAAACGAGCTTTGCGAACAACTGTCTGCTGGCTCGCCGACTGGTTGAACGAGGCGTCCGTTTTGTCCAGCTGTTCGACGAAGGCTGGGATATGCACGGCGGGGTTTTCAATAATCTGCCGCGGAAGTGCAAGCAGGTAGACCAGCCCATTGCGGCACTCCTCAAAGATCTGAAAGAACGTGGCTTGCTTGACGAAACGCTGGTGGTCTGGTCATCCGAATTCGGCCGCACGCCCATGGCACAAGGAAAGAACGGGACCGGAGCCATGACCAAAGCGGGCCGCGATCATCACAAGGAAGCCTATTCCATCTGGATGGCCGGCGGCGGCGTGAAGGGGGGGTATGTTCACGGAAAGACCGACGAGCTGGGCTATGCTCCGGTCGAAAATCCAGTCCATGTACACGATCTGAACGCCACGATTCTTCATCTGCTCGGCATGAATCACGAGCGGCTGACGTTCAAATATCAGGGCCGTCAGTTCCGACTGACCGACGTGCACGGTCACGTCGTCCGCGAAATTCTCGCCTGATCCGGCCGCAGTTATTCGCGAGGAGGCAGCGGTTCGGGGCGGTCCGGCGGGTTTCCGTTCGGTCCATTGAAGGGGGGCGGACCGGGACGATCGTCCGGTCGCCGATCGCCTGGTCGACGATCATCGGAACCTCGCCCATCTGGTCCCCGTCCCTCGGACGAGCCGCCACGGCGGAAGCCGCTGAAGCTCGGCCGCATTTCCCAGAGCACGCTTTGCACGAACACGCCGTTGGTGAAGACGCTTTCGTTCTGGTGGGCATCCCACAGGTAGAGCCATTTCAACGCTTCGGCCTGATAATCGGCGGGGCTGTCGAGGAGAGCCGCCTGTTTGTTCGGTTCGAGTCGGGCGAAGAACGACTGAAGTTCGTTATTGCTTACCTGATCCTTCTGGGCGAAGCTGTTCATCTCGGAGACGAGCAGACTCCGGATCAGCAGACTGCGAAACGCGATCCGCTCATAGACGGCGGTCGAAGGCGACCAGGCCCGGTCATTCTGCTCTGGAGAAGGCTGGAACTCAAAACCTTCCTGCCGGACGATCCGCATCGTCTGTTCGGGGGGCCAGTTCGCTGGAGCATCGTGCGTGTTGGCCAATGAAGCGCTGAGGATGTGGAACTTCTTCTTAATGCCAGTCGCTTTCGTCTGTTCGATCTGATCCCGCTGAGCGGTGCCGAGCTGATCAAACAGGATCTCATCGATTATCTTATTGAGCTGTTCTTCGGTCATCAGATACGGAGTGGTGTTGTTGACACTCCGGCTGGGATCGAGCATCCACAGCAGACTCGACATGCGGCGATCATTGCGATCGAGCATTCGCGAGATCAGCTCGGGCAGCAGTTGGACGTCCTTCTGACGGCTTTCCCGCAAAATCGCTTCCACAACGGCGATCTGGGCAGCCGGTTCCGGAGAATTCCGCAGGCGTTCCCGTTCGAACGGGTTGAGCGACTGCAGCCATTCGATGTATCCGTCAACGAGCGGTTCGAGCTGCTGTTGTTCGACGTAGTTGTGCAGTTCCCAGTAGCGTTGCTGCTCGGCGGGGGACAGTTTCTGGTATCGGGCCAGGTTCCGCTCCAGTCGATTGCGTTCTTCCTGCGGAAGGTCGGCAATTTCCCGTTTGATCGAACGGAACTCTGAGTAGCTGAGCCGATGGCTGTAGCCGGCTCCACACAGCCAGAACAGGCCGAACGTGCAGAGGGAGGCGATGAGCATCGGCGAACGCTTCGAGAGCTGCCAGCGAGGAATCTGATCTGTCTGATCGTTTTCGGGGATTTGCGGTTTCATATCATCGCCCTCCCTGACCGAATTCGACGCGGCGTCGTTGCCATTCCGGATTGCTCTGCAGCTTCTGGAGAAACTCGATCGAGCCGACTTCTTCATAGCTGTCGAAGTTCTTCAGCAGGGGATAATTCTCGATCATTGCATCTGTCGTTGTCGGGGGGACAGAGCGAGCCAGCAGGTAACCTCCCAGCCCGCAGGCCATGACGAGCACCCAGCCGACCGCCCGGACACCAATCCGCCGCGCTTCGCTCATCCATTCCGGTTCGCTCCACGGCCGTTGATCATCCTCCATTTTCACGGTCGCCAGCGTGTTCTGCGCGAACTCGTCGGAAGCCTTCACGCGAGGAAGCGTGTCGAGCATCTCCCACGTTGAAGCCAGCGACTCCATATCGTGACGGGCGACCTCATTCTGCGCCAGCAACTGTTCGATGCGCTGCGCTTCATCTTCGTTGAGCTCGCCGTCCAGATAAGCAACGAAGTTGGATCGTTGCTCGGCTGTCAGTCTTGCCAGTTTGTCGACCATGGGAATACTCGGAATGTTGCGGCGAGCCGCGATGGGTCAGAAGGGCTCTGGTTTTTCACGGAGCAGTTTGGATGTCGGTGCCGTTGGATGTCAGTTTTGGTCAGGTCTGCAGATAGTTCTCAAGGTGTTCTCTCAGATTCTCGCGAGCCCGCGACAGCAGCGACTTCACTGCGGACGGGCTCAACTCGAGTGTTTCGGCGATATCGGCGTAGCTCATCTCTTCGAACTTGTTGAGCAGGACGGCGATCCGCTGCCGATCATTCAGATTCTCCAGCGCGTCCTGGATGACCGCCGACAACTCCGTACGGTCGAGCTGACGGGCCGGCATCAACGAGGATTTCTCCGCGACGTTTTTCTCCGGAATCCGCATGCTCTGCGGTCCGCTCTCCCCGGTTCCGAACTGCACTTCCTTGCGGCGCTGTTTGGAGCGTCGCGAGTTGCTCGCCAGGTTATTGGCGATTCGGAACAACCAGGTCGAGAACTTGGCCTGCGGTTCATAGGCGTGTCGGGCCCGGTAAACGCGCAGAAAAGTTTCCTGAGCCAGATCCTCGGCTGCGTCCTGGGAGCCGAGAATTGTGGCAAAGATACTGATCACACGATCCTGATAACCCTCGACGATTTCACCAAATGCTTCCTCGTCTCCTTCGCGGACTCGGAGCATCAGCTGCACGTCGGGATCGCTCAGGTAGGGATTATTCGCAGTTTGCGTTGACGCATTCACGATGAGGGAACTTTTCAGGTTCTGAGATCCGGATGATCCGCTGTGATTGAATTCACTCTGGGATGCAGTTTCTCGGGCCGAACAAACGGCGGCATTTCCGGCGTGGATTCCAGCTCAATTGACTCGACGGAGAGACTTCTTACGATGGCAGAGTTCCCCGTCGAGATTTGATGTGCTGGTCTCGCACTAAGACTATAAACCCGCCCGATCGCTCGAAGTTTCGTCATTCGAGCACCGGTCGGCGGTATTCGCTGTGTCGGGAATGAGTGATGAACGTATTGTTACAGCATCCCCGACCGCTTTCCACTTTGGGCTTTTCGTTTTTTCCAAAATGACACTTTCGACTTTGCCGATCAGCTATTGCGGGAATGTTCATCCGGCTCAGACCGTCGCCGAATTGACACAAGTCCTGACCACGCAAACCGCCCGCGTTCAGCGGCAGTCCGAGTTTCCGATCGCGGCTGGCCTCTGGCTGCCCGATGCCATCACCCGCGAACTCGAAGAGTCGCCAGCCAGGCTGGAACCAGTCGCGACCGCGCTGCGCGAGAATCAGCTGGCCTGCTACACTCTGAATGCTTTTCCGTTTGGCAACTTCCATTTGGAACGCGTGAAAGAGCAGGTCTACCTGCCCGACTGGACCGATCCGCAACGGCTCGAGTACACGATGCGGTGTGCCCGCCTGCTGACACGTTTGCTTCCCGACGGCGTGGAAGGGAGCATTTCGACCGTGCCGCTCGGCTTCAAAGCTCTGGCCGATAAGCCCGATTTCGAGCAGCAGTGCATTACCAATCTGCTTGAACTGGCCCGCCAGCTCGACGAACTGCACGACGCCACCGGACAGGTGATTCGCCTGGCCATCGAACCCGAACCACTTTGTGTGCTCGAAACGACCAGAGAAGTCATCGACTTCTTCAACGCTTTACGGGCCCGCGTCGATTCCGAAGCACTGCGGGAAATCGTCGACCGGCATCTCGGCGTCTGTTACGACGTCTGCCATCAGTCGGTCGAGTTTGAAGACGTTGCCGAGTCGATCGCTGACCTGAATCGTCATCAGATCCGCATTAATAAGGTGCACATCACCTGCGCGATCGATCTGGAGAATCCGGCTCAGAATACCGCAGGCCGAGAGTTCCTCGCGGATTTTGCCGAAAAACGTTATTTGCACCAGACGTTTCGAAACAGTTCAACGGGGACGGTCTCTGAGCTCGATCTGACAGCCGAGTTCGCTCGCAATCCCCCAGCCGAGTGGCTCGAAGCCGATAGCTGGCGGATTCATTTCCATGTCCCCGTGCACGCCGATTCCCTCGGGCCGCTCTCGACAACCCGGGCCGATCTGAAGAAGGCTCTCGCAGCCGTCGCTGGTCTCGAATACGCCCCGCATCTCGAAGTCGAAACTTACACCTGGACCGTGATGCCCGGGAAAGATCTGCCGGATGTGTGCGACGGACTGACCGAAGAACTGGCCGCGACGCATCGCCTGCTCAACGAACTGCCGAAGCCCTGAGATGGACTATCGCACCAGAAACCGGGCGGCTTATAACCAGCTCGTCAGCGACGGCGCGGTCTTCTCCCGCGTTGCGACCGATGAAGAATGCCAGCGGCCGTTAGCCGTCCTCGACTCTCGCGGCTGGCTGCCGAGTTCGGTGCAGGGGAAGCAGGTCCTCTGTCTCGCCGCGGGCGGCGGCTGGCAATCGATCCTCTACGCCAGCGCCGGGGCTCAAGTCACTGTGGTGGACCTCAGCCCGGGCATGCTTGCCCTGGACGATCGCGAAGCCCGCATTCGCAACCTGAAGCTGAAACTGATCGAGGCTTCGATGGACGACCTGAACATGCTCGGCGATGAGCAGTTCGACATCGTTCATCACCCGGTCAGCACCTGTTACGTGCCCGATCTGGCCCCCGTTTTCCGGGAAGTGGCTCGCGTGCTGCGTGTCGATGGTCTCTACATCAGCCAGCACAAATCCCCAATCAGCCTGCAGGTGACCCGCCGCACGGAACGGGACGAATACGCGATCGGCGTCGACTACTACCACTCCGGACCGCTTCCGGCGGTCGAAGACAAGTCGTACCGCGAACCGGGAGCCGTCGAGTTCCTGCACCGCTACGACCAGATCCTCGGCGGCATGTGCGCAGCCGGCCTTGTCATCGAAGCCTTCGCCGAACCCAAACGCGCCCACCGCCAGGCCACCCCGGGCGACTTCCGCCACCGCGGCAACTACATCGCCCCCTACCTCCGCATCAAAGCCCGCAAACTGCAGACTACGATGAAGAACGAGGAATCGTCGAAGCTCTGGACCCCGTGATCCGGCAAACTTAGAGACACGGGATGGCCCGGAGGTTTACCTCCGGGTTGCGGAGCAACAAGCAGTTGCCCATCGGCGAATTCGATCGATTGTGCATGCATTCCCAACGAGAAGCAAGTTGTTCGGTACTCGTGTTCCCACGTCTGCTAATCACCAACGTCCCACGGTCAGCTGCTGGTGACTTCGTCACCCGGAAGTGAACTTCCGGGCCATCCTTGTTCGTCGAGTTCCGCCGAAAGCGGGGTGCCATGCCCACGCTCGCGTGGGCATGCCTGTCTTCGACGTTCCCAGGCAATCAGCATCGCATCCCCATAACAGTAAGGTCGCGGGATGGCTCCGGAGTTTATCTCGGAGGTGCGCAGCAACAAGCCGTTGCCCTTCGACTAATTCGGTCTATTCGGCAAACCATAGTTCTAAGCAAATCACGCCGTGCACGGTCCTCACGTCTGCCATTCATCATCGGCCCACGTCAACTGCTTGTGACTTCGTCACCCGGAAGTGAACTTCCGGGCCATCCTTGTTGACCGAATTCCGCCGAAAGTGGGTGCCATGCCCACGCTCGCGTGGGCATGCTTTTTCGGGGTTGCACAGCAACAGGTGGTCGCCCGTTGATGGACTCGGTCCAGAGCCCGTTCCAATCCTGTTCAGAATCGAGCTGTGCCGTAACAGTAATGGTATTACGGATCCCCGTCTGGTATGGTCGATTGGCGAGAGTTGACCCTGGAATGTGGCCCCACCAGCAAAATGCCTCATGCCCGTCCGATCTGTCCCCCCCCCTCAGAAGGGCTCTGCAATGCCTAATCGACGTCTTTCAGTGCCCTCAGGTTGTGTTCGCCGGTCTCGACTACGAGGAATCGGTTGCGGTGCGGCTGCTGAGGTGCTGGAGGCTCGGGCTCTGCTCACGGTATATGTTGTTAACACGGCGACCGATGTTACCGTCAATACGAACAGTAATTCCGATGGCTTGATCAGTCTGCGGGAAGCGATCACCGCCGCGAACAACAACGCTGCATTTGGAGATGCTCCGGCCGGGTCATCCGGGACAACAGATATTATTCGGTTCGCTCCCTCGATGCGGGGGCAAACGATCACGATTCAGGGAGATGACTTTCTCATTGCGGGCAATCTGAAGATCGACGGTGTCATCGACGGGATCGCAACCAACCTCCCTCGCATCAATGCCTCGAACGCCTCTCGGCATTTCTTTATCGCCTCCGGTTCAATCGTCGAGATCAGCGGGCTCATGCTTTACGGGGGAAACGGGACCGATTCGGGATCGGGGCAACAGCAGGGAGGTGCTATCCAGAATTTTGGAAGTCTGACGCTTCGCTCAATGTGGATTCACGGAAACACGGCTGGAATCGGTCGGGGGGGCGGGGTCTCCAGTCTCATCGGCTCGATCAATGTGATTGACAGTACAATCTCCAACAACACTGCGGCTGAAGCTGCGGGACTCTATCTTGGAGTTCCGGGAAAGATCATCAATAGTACCGTGAGCGGAAATGAAGCCGATCAATTCGCCGGAGGCCTGTGGGCACAATCCGGAGCGAACCTGGGAATCACCAACAGCACGTTTACGGGAAATCGCTCAGATACCCTTGATGAAAGCGGTCAACCTGGCGGGGGGATCGGAGTCAGCGGAAATGGCGTTGTGGTTGTTGAGAACACGCTGGTGGCCGGGAACTTCCAGGGGAACGGCACCACGCCGAATGATGTCTTCAATTCCAGTTCCTTCACGGGGTCCAACAATCTGATTGGTGATGCGAACTCGTCAGGGGGATTGTCCGACGGTCAGTTTGACAACATTGTCGGCGTCAATGGCTCCGGAACGCGTGACATCACGACGATTCTCGACACAACGCTGCAGAACAATGGCGGAACCTGGCCGACACACGCTTTGCTGCAGACATCCATAGCCGTGAACAATGGCGACAGTCAGCTGGCCCGGGATGAAAACGGAAATTTCCTGGACTCCGACGGCCGGGGGGCTCCCTTCACGAGGTTCGGTATCGGCACCGCGAACGCGGGCGCGACCGTTGACATTGGCGCCTATGAACTTCAACCCCGCTTCGCGGTCAATACTCTCGCCGACGAAACCGACGATCCCGAGACCTTCTCGCTGAGAGAAGCGCTTCAGGCGGCGAATGCTCAAGACATCGGTTCCAATGTGGGGGGCTCGACCGACGAGATTCTCTTCTCGTCGACACTCGATGGCGGGACGATCACGCTCAATGGAACCGCTTTGCAGGTCATGTCAGGTCGAACCAGAATCGAGGGGCGGGGAGCCGATCTGCTCACCATCAGTGCAAATGATCAATCCAGTATTCTTGGCGTGGCGTCTACCGGAATCGTCGAAATCAGCGGGCTCAAGCTGACGGAAGGCCGCAACGGTTTCGCCGGAGGGGCGATCGTTAATCAAGGCCAATTGACATTGAGAGAAATGTGGCTCACAGGCAATCAGGCTCTTATCGCAGGAGCGGTTGACAATCATCGAAGCGGGGGTGTCGCGACGCTGACGCTCATCGACAGTTTGTTGGAAAACAACCGCACGTCATTCAGCGGAGGGGCAATCTACAATTCAGGATCGCTCACCGTAATCAATACGACGCTGTCCGGGAACGAGTCTAAAACAGACGGCGGAGCGATCTACAATAACGGTGTTTCGATCGTCACCAACTCGACGATCACCGGTAATCATGCCATTTTCGACGGGACTGCCTCTGATGGAGGCGGAGGAATCTCCAACGACGGTGGGGCGATCACGCTCAATAACACGATCGTGGCAGGGAATTTTTCAGGAACCCAAGAAGCTGCGCATGATATTCGCGGCACAGTCGAAATGAGTTCCAGCAACAATCTTATCGGCACGGCGAACGCATCTGGCGGCCTTGTTGATGGAACCAACGGCAATATCGTCGGCGTCAAGATTCACGAGGTGCTCGATCCCGTCCTTCGCGACAACGGCGGCTCCACACCGACGCATGCTCTCATCCCGAATTCTCCGGCCATTAATCGCGGCAACAACGCTCTGGCTGTTGACGAGAATGATGACCCGCTCACTTCCGATCAGCGGGGAGTTGGCTTTGATCGAGTCCTTACCCGCGTCGACATGGGCGCCTTCGAAGGCTTTCGGGATCCGATGACCTCGTTCACCGGCTTCTTCAACGGGAACTGGTGGCTGGCGACTCCCGATGCGAACGGAAGTTACGACACCAATGTCGCCGCCTCCGGCCCGGCCAGTACCTTCCAGAAAGTCCTCACCGGAGACTTTAACGGAGACGGACACGACGACCTCGCCGCCTGGCTCTTGAGCGGACAGTGGCGTGTCGGCCTGAATGACGGCAACGGAAATTACAACTTCACCCCCTGGACGACCTGGTCAGGGCCGAATATCAAGGAAGTGCACGTCGGCGATTTCAACAACGACGGACTCGACGACATCATCGGTCTGTTCGAAATTTCGAATCGGAACCGCGGCCGCTGGTGGGTTGGCCTGTCGGATGGAACTCGATTTACCAACCGAAGCTGGGGCGACTTTGGCAACTTCTCCGGAATTCTGGATGTGGCGGTCGGCAACTTCGATGGTGTGAAGGGGGACGACCTGGCGATCATCACCGCGACTGGCAACATCTTCATGGCCAAAACGAGCAACTCGTCGTTCCAGTACCTGTTCTCGCACAACTGGAGTGTGAACTCCGGCTTCAATTTCTTCCAGCCGGGCGACTTCAACGGCGACGGTCGCGAAGACCTGGTCGCCGTCTTCGGCAGCGGAGCCAGCAAGAGTATCTTCGTCGCGAAATCTCTCGGCCCGGCCGCCGGTTTTGCGAGCCTCAAGTTCTCCGATCTCACCGCGACGCAATCGCTCGACTCGTTTGTCGTGGGCGATTTCAATGGCGATGGCAAGGATGATGTCGCCGCCCGGCTCAACACCACCAAATGGTGGCTCGGCCTGGCTGGCGTGAACGTCTTCAACTTCACATTCGGCACCACGTGGTCGTTCGCGTCCAGCGGAGTCAACGATATTCACATCGGCAGCACGAACGGAGACGCTAACAGCGATATTCTGGGCCGTGGCAGCAACGGAAACTGGTACAGCGCAGAATCAAATGGCACCGGTCTGACGAACCGCGTGATCGAAACGTGGGCCCCAGTCAACTGGCAGTTCGTCAACGGTGGCGACTACAGCACACCACCAGCCGCTCCGGCGAGTAAAGACGAACTGTTCACCCCACAGTCCTCGCTCCAGACGAATGAACCCGCCCAGGATCTCGCAAGCCGCTGGAGTGGACCTGAAGAGACGAATCAGGCAATCGACTCGCCAGGCGTTAACACCCTCCCAGCCTTCGGCCACGAGCATCCCGAGGAAATCGATTCTGAAGAGTACGGCGTCTTCGGAGAATCCAGTCTTCTCGATCTCCTCTTCGCTTCGTAAGCGGCTGCGAAAGTCGGTCGAGAGGTCTCAATGGGAAAGCAACCTGTGTTCTATCGGTTCCATGTCTGCCATCGGCCCACGGGCGACTGCTTGTGACTTCGTCACCCGGAAGTGAACTTCCGGGCCATCCTGCCGCACTCGACTGCTGCAATTCGTTGTTATGCGTTTTTTTCGGAACGCTGCCAACACACAAATCGATTATTCTCGGCTGAACTCATTGCGTCAATCATCGCCTCATCGCGAAACTGAGGCAAAGCCTGAAGACTCTCTAAGAGCTTAGCTTCGCCGGTTGCACCTTGCGGAATGATGCAACCGCCATCGGAGCCGTGCAAAACCCAGAAGACGTCGGGCAAGAATGGTCCTTCATCCGTTGTATGTATTTCTACAAGCTGAAGGTCATTCCAACTTATTGATTCAATTGTCCCGTCGGGACGTGAACAACGGACATCAATGTCAGAGATGTCAACGATGTATTGGCTTTCTGGTATCAGTTGTGGCTTCCTGTCGGGGTTTGCCAAGGCCTCATCAACTATCCGCTTGATGATTCGTTTTGAAGCCCATCGTTGAAGGGTCCAAGTGACAATCAATGCCGTCGTAGCGAAGAAGGCCACAGCGATTATTGCGATTGGATCCATCAGCGGTCTCTAAACAAATAACGGCGGGATGGCCCGGAGGGCTACCTCCGGGTTGCGGAGCAACAAACAGTTGCCCATCGGCGAATTCGATCGATTGTGCATGCATTCCCAACGAGAAGCAAGTTGTTCGGTACTCGTGTTCCCACGTCTTCTAATCACCAACGTCCCACGGGCAGCTGCTTGTGACTTCGTCACCCGGAAGTGAACTTCCGGGCCATCCCTTCGAATGAGTTCTTCCGGAAGTCGGGTGCCATGCCCACGCTTGCGTGGGCATGCTTGTCATCGACGTTCAAACAATCAGCATCGCGTCCCCGTAGCTGTAGAATCGATATTGCTCCCGAATCGCTTCGGCGTAACAGGCCATGATCTGCTCGTACCCGGTGAAGGCACTCAGCATCACCAGCAGGCTTGATTTTGGCAGATGGAAGTTCGTGATCATTCCGTCGATCGCATGGAACTCGAACCCCGGGCGGATGAACAGGGTCGATTCTCCCTGCCACGGCTGCAGCGACCCCGATTGGGCGGCTGTTTCCAGAGTGCGAACCGTCGTCGTGCCGACCGCGATGACACGGCCTCCGCTGGCTCGAGTTTCGGCGAGCTTGTTGACGGTCTCTTCGGAGACCTCGCACCATTCGGAGTGCATCTCGTGTTCATCGAGATTCTCGACGGCAATCGGACGGAACGTGCCCAGTCCGACATGCAGCGTCACTTCCGCGATGCCGACTCCCGATTCCCGGCAGCGATCAAGAAGTTCGGGCGTGAAGTGCAGTCCGGCTGTCGGAGCCGCGACGGCTCCCGGCGTACTTGCGTAAACGGTCTGATATCGTTCCCGATCCTCAGGTGCGGCTTTGCCATGCTGAATATAAGGCGGCAGCGGAATCGCGCCGACGCGGTCGAGCAGTTCCCAGGCGGTCGCCGTGTCGCCGTCGTTCAGGACCGGCTGCACACGCCACGTTCCCTGTTCGTCGCATTCCAGAAACTTCAGCTGCAGCTTCGACTGCTGATCTTCGCTGTGAACGGTGACGGTTTCACCCAGCTGCAGCTTTCCTTTGGTTCTGCCGATGAGAATCCAGCTGTTGTCGGCATCGAGCCGGAGGAAGAGCCCCTCCCACTTTCCGCCGGTCTGATCGCGAAATCCCCGCAGTCGAGCCGGGACGACGCGGGTGCGGTTCAGCACGAGACAATCGCCCGGACGAACGAACTCCAGCAGATCGCGAAAATGGCGATGAGTCTTCGCTCCCGAACTGCGATCGAAGACGAGCAGCCGCGAGTCGGTGCGGTGCGGAGCAGGGGACTGAGCGATTAATTCCTCGGGAAGAGTGTAATCGTAAGAGGAAATCTGATTAAGATCCGCCATCGGCAGGTGTGTCTCGTTTCGTAGTAGAAGGGACTCAAGAGGATGGCCCAGACGTTTAAGTCTGGGTGGCGCAGCCACAAGCGGCTAGTCTTCAGCGCGTTTGCCGGAATCAACTTCGATTCCAATCCGGCTCGCTGCGGTCCTTGAGAGGCCGGTTTATATCCATTCACACACAGTTTAGCAATTTGCTCCGTCACGACATGCCACAGACTCCGGTCCCCATTTTGTTCTGCATCACCGAGCTCGATCCCGGCGGCGCGGAGCGGGCATTCGTTCAGCTGATCACCCGGCTCGATCGTACGGAATGGAATCCGCGTGTTGTTTGCCTCAGCGGAGAAGGGGAACTGGTCGAGCAATTGCGGCAGAACGGAATCGAGGTCGTCTGTCTGCATGCGAGCCGCCGGCGGCCTCTGGCGGCTCTGCTAAAACTTCGTCGCGAGATGCGACGATTCCGCCCGCGTCTGGTTCAGTCTTATCTGTTCCATGCGAATCTGCTGGCCCGCATCGCCGCTCGCATGGCGGGCGTGCCGGTGATGGTCTGCGGAATTCGCGTCGCCGAACGGCGCTCCAATTCTTATCTGAAGCTCGACCGCTGGACCGATCGCTGGGTGACGCGGCACGTTTGTGTCAGCGAAGCGGTGCGAAGATTCACGGTCGAACAGGGCGGGCTTCCGGCGGAAAAGCTGCTCGTCATTCCGAACGGCGTTGATCTTGATCGCTTCCGGACCGCGGAGCCGGTGTTGCGAACGGAACTCCACTGCAGCGACTCCGACTTCCTGATTCTCTTCGCCGGCCGCCTCGATCCACAGAAAGGCGTGCTGTCGCTGCCGGATCTCGCTGAAAGACTGAAGCCGAAGTATCCTCAATTGCGGTGGCTCATCGCTGGGGAGGGGCCGCTGCGCGGTGAACTCAAGCAGCAGATTCAGAGCAGAGGCCTGACGGAGACCGTGCAACTGCTCGGCTCCCGGGACGACATCCCGGAATTAATGAAAACCGCCGATCTGTTCGTCTTCCCTTCTCGCTGGGAAGGGATGCCGAATGTCATTCTCGAAGCGATGGCGGCCGGACTGCCGATCGTCTCCACCGCCGTGGAGGGGATTGAGGATCTGTTAAAGGACGATATGTCAGGAGCGATTGTTCCAATCGGCGAGAATGCAGCATTGGCTGTGCGAATTGAACAGCTCATTGAGCAGCCGGAAACTCGCGAACGATATGCGAGCCAGGCGTCGCGAGCGGTTGGGCGATGTCCGACCTGGGACGCGGTCGCGGAGCAGTATCAGGAGCTGTACCGCGAACTCTTGGTGCTCGAGCAGAAAAAGTAGGCTGGGATAGCCGAAGGCGTATCCCAGCAAATGTGCTCGGTACTGGAGTACGGCTGCCGTCCCAGCACTGCCTGGAGTAGTCCCGGGCGGGACAACAGGAGTGGTGTTCTCAAATGGGACGGGCCATGGCTGCGGTTTCTTTGAATACCGGACGATTCCAGTTCTACACGCGGATGGCGCTGCCTCTTGTCGTTTGCGCGACCCGCCCGCTGAGGCGGACGGGCCACCCCACATCAGTATGTCTCAACAGGTGACCCGCTGCTGTCTACAAGACGTGACGCAGGACAAACTCTTCCCACCAGAAGGACTGCTCCCGTTGAAACGACTCAAAGGCCGGGCAGATTCTTGAAAATCGATGAGCGGGATCGTAGACGATCCTGTGTACCCAGCGGGGCGTCTCTGAGGAGGGGCCGACCGCCTGAAGCAGCTTCGCTGTCGGCACCGCACTCCACACGTACACGCAGAAAAATACGCCATACATGACAAGCGTGTAGATGGTGTTCGACAGTGTCCACCTTTCTTTCCTGCCGTCCTCAGCAGGTTCGGTGCTGCTGTTGCTTTCCATTCAATTCTCACTGAACTTTGGCGGGAACGGATACTTGTTCGCGTTGCCGAAGAGTCGCAGCAGTTGATTCGCGCGTGTGGCCGTTTCCGGCTCGGCCAGCAGGTTCAGTTTACTCTGGGTTTGCAGTTCGGAGTGATAGGTGATCAGGTCGGTCAGGGTGCCGAGGTCGAGGTTCTGTTCGTCGATCAGCTTGCGGATCTGTTCGACTTCCGAAGCCGTTTCGGTGAAGCAGCCGAGCAGGCGTTCGGCGAAGAGCCGCTGCGTTTCTTCCGAGTCGGGGTTGTCGCTGTGGATGACTTCAACCATGGCCCGTCGAAACCGGTTCGGCGACTCGATTTCGTGTCGAATGGCGGCTCGTTCGATTCCCGCCAAGACCACTTTATAAGTTCCCTGAACAGTTTCTTCCTGAGCGACAACCAGCCCGATGCAGGCGGTGGGGGCAATCGCTTCGGCTTCGCCATCTTTCGGCTGGAGCGTTGCCATCGTGATCAACTGGTCTGTCTGCAGGGCGTCATGGAGCATTTCGCAATAACGCGGCTCGAAGATATGCAGCGGCAGGATCATCCGCGGAAACAGGACGAGATCGGGCAGCGGAAACAGCCGCACGGAGCCGTCGAAGTCGGAAGGCAGGGGAATCAATTCGCTGATCATGACGACCACCTCTCTCGCAGAATTCGATGCCTTCTATTATAGCCGCCCCGAACGGATCCCAATCATTGCTTCTCAGTCGATCACAATGTGCTCCGCCGTCATGGTCTCCAGATCAACTATCGCGATCGTATGCGGATTGGCCCGATGAATCGCTCCCGGATTGAGTACGAGCGTCTCGCCGACCTTGTGCTGTTCGCGCTGATGCGTATGCCCGTAGCAGACGAGGTCGAAATCGCCTGATTCCGCCGCGTATGCCAGCCGACCCGGTTCGTGGCTGTGGAGCAGGGCGATCTTGCGGTTGCCGAGTTCGATCTCACCAAACATCCCGTGCCACGTCTGTTCGATCGTTTCGACCGCGTTCTGCATCATCATCGCATTGTCGCAGTTGCCGGTAACGAAATGCGTCGGCCATTCGACGAACAGGTCGACAATGCGAACGCCGCAGATATCACCGCAATGCAGGACGGCCGAAACATCAGACTGCCTCAGAATTTCCACGGCTCGTTCGGTGTTGGCCACGTTGCCGTGAGTGTCGCTGACTATGCCAATTTTCATGAGCTGTTCGTCTTCGTCAGGAAGCCGTCGGTTGCTGGGGATTTCGTCCGGTCAGTATAGGGCTCCGGTTGATGCATCGGGAACCCTGTCTGCTTCAGCGGAGTTCAATCACGCCAGTACTCGCCGCTGGGGAACTTCGCCTTTTCGATCGACTCCGGGAACATCGTGATGCTGTACCCCGGTTTTTTCGGAAGCAGGTAGTGCCCGTTGCGAATGCGGATTGGATCGACGAAGTGTTCGTGGCAGGTGCCGGCGTGTTCGGCCATGCGATTCTCGAGGGAGCCGGACACGCAGAGATAATCAATGATCGACAGGTGCTGGACGTATTCGCAGAGCCCCACGCCACCGGCATGCGGGCAAACCGGGACATCGAACTCAGCCGCCAGCAGCAGCACGGCCAGAACCTCATTCACGCCGCCGAGACGGCAGGCATCGATCTGACAGACCTGCATCCCGCCTGCTTCGAGGAACTGCTTGAACATCACCCGGTTTGCGCAGTGCTCGCCGCCGGCGACGCGAATCGGATGCAATGCCTTTGAGATCTTGGCGTATCCGAGCACGTCGTCGGGACTGGTCGGCTCTTCGATGGCCCAGGGATTGAACTCGGCGAGCTGCTGCATCCAGTCGATGGCGGTCTGCACGTCCCACACCTGATTGGCGTCGGTGAGCAGCAGTCGATCGGGGCCAATTTCTTCCCGGATAATGCGGCAGCGGCGTCGGTCATCCTCCAGATCGCGACCGACTTTGATCTTGAAGACCTCCCAGCCTTCACTGAGCCGCAGCCGGCAAAGCTCCCGAAGTCGCTCATCGGAATACCCCAGCCAGCCAGCGGAGGTGGTGTAAGCCGGGTATCCCTGCTGCTGAAGCCGAGAGAGTCGCTCCGGTTGAGTCGCCTTCAGTTTCCGCAGCCGTTCCAGAGCCGCTTCCGGGGTGACGACGTCGGTCAAATATCGGAAGTCGATACAGCGGACAAACTCTTCCGGGGAAAAGTCTGCGACCAGCTTCCACAACGGTTTGCCTGTCGACTTTGCCCACAGATCCCAGACCGCATTGACCACGGCCGCCGTCGCGAGATGGATGACGCCTTTCTCTGGCCCGATCCAGCGAAGCTGGCTGTCGCTGGTAATGTGCCGCCAGAAGCCGCCCATGTCGGCTGTGATTTCTTCGAGTGTCAGGCCGACAACCCGATCACGAAGTGCCTCGACCCCTGAGACGACGATCTCATTTCCCCGCCCGATTGTGAACGTGATTCCGTTTCCTCGCAGATCGTGGTCGCTGGTGTCGAGTGTAACATAGGCGACCGAGTAGTCGGGAGCCTCGTTCATCGCATCGGAACCATCGAGTTCGCGGGAGGTGGGGAAGCGGAGGTCATCAACGTGCAGATCAAGGATGCGAGTAGCCAAGAGCGGGTCTTTCTATGACTCGGATGAGCGAAGCACCTGAGAGGTCAGTCTACTGCCTCGAAGGGAGGACGTCATCCGGCCCGAACTTAACTGGCTTCCGGGGCTCAGCTTATTGCAATTTGAGAACGGACTCGTGATGATGATTGCAGGTGAACTGCATGTCGGTTTGCCGAGTCTCTGGATTTTTCATCACAACGGCAGGAGCGGTTCCGCTCCGTTGCCCGATTCCTATCTCATAATAGCGAAAGCTGATCGGTTTCATTACGATTCCGGAAGCTCGCACGTCCTTTGTCGCAGGGAGTTTCCCGGGACTGCTCGTCAGCGGTTACGGGCAATCTGCTTCAACACGTGAACTCTTAGCGCTGATCCTGAACGATGCCGGCCTCAAACCCGGTGTGGTCCTGAAAAGGTGAACTATGGCAAAGTGGTTAAAGAAGCTGGTTTCCGACGGACAGATCAGTGCCGATCAGTTGCAGGAGGCCCTGGCGATCTCCAAGAGCAAGGGCAAGAAGCCCGAAGCGGTTCTCGTCGAACTCGGCTACGTGACTCAGTCTTCGCTTCGCGAGTACCAGTCGGCTGCTCTGGGCTATGAGATGGTCGATCTGAGCAGCGTCGAGCCGAACCCGGCTGTGATTGAGCAGGTTCCCGAATCGGTGGCCCGCGAGAATATCGTCTTCCCGGTCGAAATGCGGGGCGAGGCCCTCGTGGTCGCCATGAACGATCCGATGAACCTCGAAGTGCTCGATAAGCTCCGCTTCATTCTCAACCGCGAAATCCAGGTGGTTGTCGCTCCGACTGAAGCGATTCAGGGTGCCATCAACACACACTACGGCCAGCACGAGACCGAGTCGGTCGACTCGATCATCGCTGAATTCACGGAAACGGCGATCGACTTCACCGAGACCGAACTCTCCGAAGCCGAGGCGGAGGCAGAGGCGGACGAAAGTTCACCTATTGTGCGGCTCGTGAACCTGGTGATTTCCGAAGCGATCAATATGCGGGCCTCGGATATTCACATCGAGCCCTTCGATGACCGGATTCGGATTCGCTACCGCATCGACGGTGTTCTCGTCGAGCGCGACAGCCCGCCGAAGCGACTTCTCTCGGCACTCACGTCCCGTCTCAAGATCATGGGAAGTATCGACATCTCGGAGAAGCGGCGTCCCCAGGACGGTCGAATCAAGACCCGAGTCGGCGGACGCGAATTCGACCTGCGGGTCAGTATTCTCCCTACCCACTACGGCCAGGCGATCGTCATGCGAATCCTGGACCGCGACAACATTAAAGTCGGTATCCGCAATCTCGGATTCAGTGAACAGAATTATCGCAACTTCCTGAAAATTATTCGCCGTCCGAACGGGATCTTTCTGGTGACCGGCCCGACCGGTTCTGGTAAGACCACAACGCTGTACAGTGCTCTTGGTGAACTGAATCGGCCTGACCGAAAGATCATCACTGCGGAAGACCCCGTGGAGTACTACCTTCCCGGGATCAATCAGGTGGAAGTAAAGCACAACATTGGGATGACCTTTGCCCGGATCATTCGAGCGATGCTGCGACAGGCCCCGAACGTCATCCTCGTCGGAGAAATCCGAGATACGGAGACGGGCGAAATGGCAATTCAGGCTTCTTTGACCGGACACTTAGTTTTCAGTACACTTCACACGAACGATGCGCCCGGTTCTATTACACGTCTGATCGACATGGGAGTGCAGCCATTCCTCGTCGCATCCAGCATTATGGCCGCCATGGCCCAGCGTCTGGTGCGCGTCGTTTGCCCAAAGTGTAAAGGTCCGTACATGCCCGAGCCGAGCGAACTGGAAGAGTTCGGGCTAACCCAGGAGATGATTGCGAACGCCGATTTTCAACGTGGCAAGGGGTGTAATCACTGCCAGCATACCGGGTATCGCGGGCGTCGCGCCGTCTTCGAATTGATGATGATGAATGCGAAGTTGCGGGAAATGTCCTTTAACAGCGAGCCAACTCAGCACATTCGCCGACAGGCACGTTTGTTCGGGATGAAAACACTGGTTGAAGATTCCGTAGATAAGGCTATGCAAGGAGTTACGACGCTCGCGGAAGCGTACAAGCTCAAAACTGGAGGTCACTGATCACGCGTTCGCAGAATCCCGATCGCCAGAGATTGCGATTCTCGTGCGCGATGCGGTTTCAGGGGCGTGGCGGTGCCGGAGGGGACTCCGGGAAAGTCTTACAGAGGGGTGAGGGAATCCCGCAGCTTGGTCGGGCCTGGTGAGGAGGAAGGAGACTTTGTCTCGGCAATTGGGCCATGCATCGCCGGAAGGCGAGGTTGTCGACAGGGGGGCCGGTTGGAGGGAGTGTGGGCAGAGAATCCAATTCGACGGCGTTCAGCCGGGAATCAGGTTTTTCTTGAGGTCAACGTTTACTGATGCGAATAATGAGTCTGCAGGCGGGACTGAAACCCGGTTGCGTCGCCGAGGTTCGCTCGGCAAGTCGAAGTGAGTTTATTCCGGCGAGACTTCTGGGTCGATTCTGTATCCTTTCGCCGTTCACTGAAACATCCTTTCTGGCGTGTCAAAGACATGGCGAGTGGAACTGATTTTTCTCTCTCGGTCGCGGTTCTCGCGCGAGTTTGGTTGTCTCTTCATTGAAATTACATCTGCTGTTTTCATAACTCGATCTTGTCGCCGTGATTGAGAAAAAGGATTCCAATGGCAACAGTCCAAATCGATAAACTGCTGGAGACGGTGGTCCGGGAGCGGGTCAGCGACCTCCACATTACCACAGAGCAGCCGCCCGTAATTCGTTCGGGCGGACGAATGTTGCGACTGGAAACCAAGACTTTGACGCCCGACGACACCGTCGCGCTCATGAAAAGTATCACGCCGGAGCGAAATCAGCAGGAGCTCCAGGAAGTCGGAGGGACCGACTTCGGTTTCGCGTTTGGAGAGAAGGCTCGATTCCGAGTCGCCGTCTTCAAGCAGCGTGGCCAGATCGGCATGGTGCTGCGGCGTATTCCGAACGAGTTCCTCACGTTCGCCCAGCTGGGGCTGCCGCCGATTATCGCCGATTTGATCAAACGGCCTCGTGGTTTGTTTCTGGTGACGGGGCCGACCGGATCGGGCAAGACGACCAGTCTCGCCAGTATGATCAACTACCTGAACGACACGATCGACCATCATATCATCACGCTCGAAGACCCGATCGAGTATTACCACAAGCACAAAAAGTGCACGATCAATCAGCGCGAAATCGGCGTTGACGTTCCCGACTTTCCTGAAGCGTTGCGTCGAGCCCTGCGAATGGATCCGGACGTGATCCTCGTGGGGGAAATGCGAGACCTCGATACCATCTCGGCTGCGATTACCGCGGCTGAAACCGGCCACGTAGTGTTCGGCACGCTGCATACGACGGGGGCCCAGGGTACGGTCGACCGAATCATCGACGTCTTCCCGACCACACAGCAGGAACAGATTCGTACCCAGCTGTCGGTCGCCATTATCGGGGTGCTCAGCCAGGCGCTGATGCCGAAGCAGCCTAAAGGGCTGGTCGCCGCTTATGAACTGCTGGTGGTCACGCCGGCCATCGCGAACCTGATTCGCGAAGCCAAGACCTATCGAATCAACTCGAGTATTCAGACCGGACGTAAGTACGGGATGCAGCTGCTCGATGACGCCCTGTTCAATCTCTGGAAGACCGGTCTGTGTAAAGAAGACGATGTTGTGATGAAGTCGAACAACCCGGGCGAACTCAAGGCCAAGATTACGATGGCCAAGAAGGGTCTGCTCGAGGACGACGAAGATGAGGACGAAGACGACGACGATTGATTCTCAGGTCGGTGACAGCCGACGGGAATCGCGGAGCACTCCGCAGGATGAACCAACGAAGACAGGCCAACAACAACGATGAGTCGGGAAGCAGGTTGACATATGGCACGGCGTAAGCTGGGACAGGTTCTGGTCGATCTCGGTTACATGACCGAGGATCAGCTCTGGGATGTGCTTGAAGAACAAAAGCAAAGTCCCGGTGAACTGATTGGCCAGGTTGCCGTCCGCATGGGCTTCGTGACGGAATCACAGGTCACGGAAGCTCTGGCGGAGCAACATGGGATGCCGGTCGTCAACCTGGCAGAGACCAACATCCCGCCCAAGGTGCTGGAACTTGTTCCGGAAACCATGGCCGCCGTTTATAAGATCATCCCGATCTCGCAGAAAGATGGCATTCTGACCGTCGCCATGGCCAACCCGGCCAACGTGGCGGCTCTGGACGATCTGCGGAACTTCCTCGGCGTTGAGGTTCGCGGAGCGGTCTCATCACTGGCGGATGTCGAAGCGGCTCTGACACGGGTTTATGCCGGTCACGAGGACAGCATTGAAGACGTTATCGGCCAGCTTGAGGCGGGCAACGAAGACGACGGCAAGATGCGCGGGATCGACATCGGCGACATGGAAGAAATGTCCGATGCCGCTCCAATCCGTAAGCTGCTCAATATGATTTTGCTGCTGGCCATCAAGGACCAGGCGAGCGATATTCACTTTGAGCCATTCGAAGACGAATTCAAGGTTCGCGTCAAGGCGGACGGCGTGCTCTACGAAATGGTGCCGCCACCACGCCACCTCGCGAACGCCATTGTTTCCCGAATCAAGGTCATGTCCGAGCTCGATATCGCCGAGCGGCGTCTGCCGCAGGACGGTCGAATCGAACTTAACGTCGGGGGCAACCCGGTCGACCTGCGTGTCTCGGTGCTGCCGACCATTAACGGCGAATCGGTCGTTATGCGAGTGCTCGACCGGACCGTGATTCAGCTCGATCTGAATAAGATCGGGATGGATGCCAATACACTCAACCGGTTCCGCCGGATGCTGAAGCTGCCGAACGGTATCGTCCTGGTCACGGGTCCCACGGGGTCCGGCAAGACGACGACGCTCTACTCGGCTCTGAACGAACTCAACGATATTGAAACCAAGGTCATCACGACCGAAGACCCGATCGAATACGAAATCGATGGTCTCATTCAGGTGCCGGTCAATCCGGACATCGATGTGACCTTCGCGAACGTGCTGCGGGCCATTCTGCGGCACGATCCGGACAAGATTCTGATTGGCGAAATTCGAGACTACGAAACGGCGGAAATCGCCGTGCAGTCGGCGCTCACGGGTCACCTCGTATTCAGCACGCTGCACACGAACGACGCTCCTTCGGCTGTCACGCGTCTGCGAGATATGGGAGTCCAGCCGTTCCTCATTACAGCGACTGTGGAAGGGATTCTCGCTCAGCGACTGGTGCGAAAGATCTGCACCGAATGTCGGTCTGAGTTCGAACCTTCCGACGAACTGCTGATGGAACTTCAGCTGCCGATTCAACAGGCACGACAATACAAATTCTATTACGGCAAGGGCTGTGCCCGCTGTAACAACGGCGGTTACAAAGGTCGAACCGGGCTGTACGAACTGATGAATGTCGACGACGACATCCGCGACCTGGTGTCGAGCAACGCGTCGGTGGATGAAATGCGGAACCTGGCACGAAGCCAGGGAATGACCACGCTGCGGGAGTCGGGACTCAAGTTGATCTTCGACGGAGTCACGACAATCGACGAGGTGGTCCGCGAGACCGTCATGGAAGACCTGGACTAACGATTGAACATTACGGGATTCCGAACGGAATCTCATTCCCTGGTGAGTGCCTGATGGACTCTCCTGTCGGTCTGACGCCGACCGGACAACACTGAGCGGGACACGGAGCAGAAGCATGCCAACGTACGTTTACGAGGCGATGGACAATACGGGGCTCGAAGTCAAAGAGACAATCGAGGCCGGGTCCGAACAGGAAGCTCAGCAGAAGATTCGTGAGAGAGGTTTCTTTGTCACGAAGATTCAGGAAAAGAGCGTCAAGAAGAAGAAGGACAAAGGCAAGGTCGCTGCCAAAACGCAGCAGCAACAGGGCAAGAAGAAATCCTTCAGTCTCGGCAAGGTGAAGGCCAAGAAACTGTGTGCCTTCACCCGTCAGCTCTCGACGCTGCAGGATGCCGGTCTGCCGATTCTCCGCTCTCTCCGCATTCTGGAAACACAGTCCAAGCCGGGACCGTTGAAGAACGCCCTGATCGGCGTGATTGAAGATGTCGAATCGGGGAACACGCTCTCCGAAGCGATGTCCCGGCAGCCCAAGGCGTTCGATAACCTGTACGTGAACATGGTGAAGGCCGGGGAGGCCGGGGGAGCTCTTGAAGTCATTCTCCAGCGTCTGGCCGAGTTCAAGGAAAAGTCCCAGAGCCTGAAACGGAAGGTGCAGGGGGCCATGATTTACCCGGTCTCGGTCATCACCGTGGCCGGCGGTATCGTGGGCTTCATTATGTACTTCATCATTCCGAAGTTTAAGGAGATCTTCCTGGGCTTCGGCATCGAACTGCCGGCCATCACGGTGATGCTGATCACGGTCAGCGACCTGGTGGTGACTTACTTCTATCTCATCCCGGCTATTCCGTTCGCGGTCTGGCTGATGTTGAAGATCATACGCAAGAACAAAACGGGGGCGTACGTCACCGACTGGCTGGCTCTCAAGATTCCGATCCTGGGGCTGATCCTCTCGAAGTCGACCACGGCTCGAACCTGTCGGACGCTCGGAACGTTGATCGCGTCGGGTGTGCCGATTCTCGAAGCCCTCTCAATTTCCCGCGATACGGCGGGGAACCACGTGTTTCGACGGGCGTTCGATCATATCTACGCCGCGATTCGCGAAGGGGAATCGATGGCCGTGCCGCTCAAAGAAACTCGCATCGTCGATGAGATCGTCGTCAACATGGTGGACGTCGGGGAAGAGACCGGTGCACTCGATAACATGCTTTATAAAGTGGCCGACGTCTACGAGGAAGAAGTGGAAGTGCTCGTCGAAGGTTTGATCAACATGCTCGAACCTCTGATGGTCGTCGTCCTCGGTCTGATCGTCGGATTCATTGTCATCGCGTTGTTCTATCCGCTGATTCAGCTGATGAACGACCTGAGCTAACGGAATGGGCAGGTGGGGTCGACACGGTTGCCGTGTCGATTCCCGTGCCGAATCGCACTCGAATGCGGTTCTGACGAGACATCACCCGATACCAAATCACTCAGCGGGCCGCTGACTGAACTTCTGGTAATGCTCTGCGCGGTCAGACGATCCTGGCTGGCTCCGCAGGCAATCCCAATCGCAGGCTCCCGGCCACACGAAGGAACTTGAAACATGCATCCAGTTCATCACCCGATGCGCACAAATCATCATTGCGGTCATCGCGGCTTTACGTTGATCGAACTGCTGGTCTCAATCAGCATCGTCGCCATTCTCGCGGGACTGCTGTTGACCGGCATCCAGGCCTCTCGTCGAGCCGTGGCCACCGCTCAGTGTGCTCAGGAAATTCGGACGCTTGAAACGGATCTGGCGAAGTTTCAGTCGGAGTTCGGTTCCTATCCGCCGAGCAGTCTGCTGCTGTACGAGGCCGCATCCGACTGGAACACGGTTCTGAATGATTCCAGTCATGCGGACTATCGAGAAGCGGTGCGATCGCGGAATGCTCTTCTCAAGCTGTGGCCCGATTTCACACCGGTTGATTCTCACATTAACGACGACGGCGACATGACCGATCGTCTGGTTCTCGACGGAGCCGAGTGCCTGATGTTTTTCCTCGGCGGTTTGACCAACGCCTCCCAGGCGAACGTACCGATCGGTTTCTCGGCCAATCCGACGAATCCGTTTGCCCGGGGTGGTACCGTTCGTCGTGGTCCTTATCACGAATTCGCGCTTGATCGAATCATCGATCGTGATGGGGATGGAATCATGGAATATCTGGACACCCTGTCGGGCCAGTCCCGGCCGGTCGTCTATTTCAGCTCGTATGAGGGACGTGGTTATCGCCCTGATGACATGGCTCTCACCGGGGCCAACATCTATCTGGAAGCTGCGAATGTTCCCTGGAAGCGGGATACGTTTCAGCTGATCTCGCCGGGTGCGGATGGAGAGTATGGAACCGGCGGACTTTATTCGACCAAAGGCAGCTCGAACCTGAGCGTGGAAGATACCGACAACATTACGAATTTTTCCGGCGGCACGCTTCGGTAAGCGGTGCTGACCGGTTTCTCCAACTCTCTGCGGGACCAGGGCGAAGGTTTTCACATGATGCGGAATGTTCACAACACGAACTCGAACGGCCGCCGCGGTTTCACCATGGTGGAACTGCTGGTGGTCATCGGCATCATCGTCGGGCTGGTCGCCATTACGGTGCCAACGCTCATCGGCGTAATGTCGAGTGCGCGGGAGAAGCAGACGTTGACGTTGATCACCCTGGTCAACAACACCTTGAAACAGCAGCAGGTCGAGTTCGCCTCAGCGATGGAGGCAAGTCCTCCGCGGCGAACACAGGATGTCTGTCTCGGCTCGATCGATGTCGGACTGGAAGTGGCGGCTCTGCTGGAACGGAAGCGATTGTTCCGTCAGGCTTTCCCGCAACGATTCGGTGATCTCGATGGAGCGGATGGGACCGCCTTCGGTGGAGGACAGTTGGGGACCTATATCGCGTCCAAAATTACGAGTGGAGAAGTCAACCTGGGTGTAAGCACTCAAGACCCCGATACTGAGAGTGCTGAACTCCTTTACCTGATCGTGACACAGGGCTCGTCATTTGCCTCGAGTACGGTCGACGCCGGTGAGATTCCGCCGAAGATGATTCAGGACACTGACAAAGATGGGCTCCTGGAACTGGTCGATTCCTGGGAAGAGCCGTTGCGGTTCTATCGCTGGCCAACCCGGCTGGTGCGACCGATGTTTCCGCCGAGTGCGACGGCTCTTGGTGGCTCCAACCCTGCCGATTCTCAAAGGTCGCTGCTGCCGAAAGTTCGGCCTCAGTATTGGAAACTCGTTTCCGGCGCGGAACTCGACAATGCCACGCTTGGTCGCGACCCGGATGACCCCAAGGCTGCCTTCTACCGATACCTTCAGCAACTCGGAGGCGGTCGGAACGGCATGCTCGCCGCGGAGTTTAACGCCACCTCGGGTACTCCGGATTTTTGCACGTTCCATACACCGGAAACCTATACGAACTTCCTGATTATCTCGGGCGGACCGGACCTGGCTCTCGGACTTTTCGAACCTCACGACGTGGCCAACTACGGGCATCTGGCGCAACCCCAGGGGGAATCTCCAGATGTTGATGCGGCTGACCTTTATAACCACGGCCTGTCCGACAATCTGACGAACCTGAAAGTCGATCAATAATCGCTGCTTCAATACCGGGCAGCCGAGGACATTTACAGCGGGCAACAAACGGTCTATTCATGCACATCACATCTCGACAATCTGAACGACGGGGCGGCTTCACTCTGGTGGAGTTGCTGGTCGCCGTGTCTATCTTCGTGCTGCTGACCGCGCTGACCGTCGGCTCGTTCAATCTGAACCTGGGGAACGAGCGGATCTCAGCGGCTTCGCGGCAGATGCAGGGCTTCCTCGAAGGGGCCCGCTCACGAGCCTTCAAGCTGCAGCGACCGGTTGGTGTCCGCTTCATGCTCGATCCGAACTTTCCCGGCGAAGTCAACACCATGATGCTCGTCTCCTCGGTTGTCGACCCGGGGGGAGATCTCTATCAGCGCGGATACCTGCGGTTTCTCGATCTGGAGAACGATGGGGATCCCAGCATCGTCTCGGACAGCGACAAAGCGATCCAGTTCGTTCGACGGGGGAGTGCCATGTCCTGGCTGGAGATGCGACAGCTCGACATGTTGCGAGCCGGAATGCGGATCCGGATCCCTGCGGAAACCGGCTCCTGGTATTCGATTTCGTCCCGAAACTTTCTCGATTCCAGCATTGAGAACGGGACGGTCATGCAGCTCAACGAAGTGCCGCTGGATGTCGCGGGATGGGTTCCTCGGGGCACCGTTATCGGAGCCGGGACGCCAGTCTCCTTCGAGATCGATCTGACCTCCGTCATGGTGCCTCTGGCCGGTGAGGAACCGCAGGTGCTGGCGACCGGAACCTGTGTCGATCTGCGGAGCAGTAAGCTGCCGAGTAACTGGAATATCAACCGCTGGCAGGCCAACCAAACCTATGCGGTCGGCGACTGGGTCGCCGGAGTGATTGATAACGGGGCGTCCACCATCATCCGGGTTTACCGGGCCGAAGCCGGCGGCCTCTCCGGCGGAACGCAACCGATCTGGAAGAACGCGCAGAATGTCAATGATACGATCGTCGACAACGGCGTGACTTGGCGGTGTTACGCGACGCCTCAACTCGACGTCATTTTCACGCCGCAGGGAACGGTCTACGGACGGGTGGCGGCCGAAGGGTTGCTGCATTTTACTCTGGCGGAAACTCGAGATACACGAGCCGTTTTCGAGAACGATCCCACAGCCAGCGGCGGCACAACGGTTGGACTGCAGGCCTGGGACGTGCGGGACCATAGTGGCGATGGAGAGCCCGATCACATCGGTTCCTATCGCGTGGTCACGGTCTTTACCTCAAGTGGCGCGGTCAACGTCAGCCCGATCGATCAGACGGATGCGAACAGCGACGGCATCGCCGACAACCTGTTCGAGTTCGCCATCCGCGGCTCGGTGGCGAGGTGACGTCTTTGCGTGGGGTCGACAGAAACGTTGAGTTCAACTGGAGTGGGCTGAGAACACGAGAAAGTAAACCGCTGGGGGCGGTTGTTATGAAAAATATCAGGCAGACACAATCAGATCGACAGGTCGACGGAGTCCACTTCCGTGGTGCGACGCTGGTGGAGATCCTCATGTCGCTGATGATCATGGGGGTCGGACTGGTGTCCGTGGCGTCGCTGTTTCCAATTGCCATGCTGCGGTCGATTCAGGCCACACAGCTGACCAATGCGGCTCTGCTCAATTATCAGTGTGAGGACTACATCCGCGCCTTCCCGGAAATTACCCGCGACCACTACGACAACAACGGCACGCCCGCCAACCTGGCGGACGACCGAACGGTTCCGAATCTCGAATACACGCCGAACTCGAAGGCATGGGGCCGAGTCGGGGTCGATGCAACCGATACCAATGACGATTACCCAGCTCCCTCAGGCAACGGACAGGATGACTGGCTCGACTATCTCGGGCTGGCTTCCCCGAAGGTCGTCACCGTCATCGACCCGGTCGGCATTCTGCTCAGTCCGGTAGGCGACACGTCTTCGTTCGGCACGGATTTCTTCGGACTCCACCCGGCCGGGGCCGAGCCGCTCTTTCAGAATGATCGAAAGAACGGCGGGTTCAATCTGTCCAATTCCACTGCCAGTAACCTGGCTCTGCAGATGTTCTCTTCGAACGACAGCTGGACCCGTACGCTGGTCGCCGCCGAAGTGGTGAAAACCAGCGGCACTCAACTGACACTGAACGACATCGACTCCACCGATATCGCCGTGGTTCAGGATACGATCAACTCCGGAGTCAACGTGCGGGCGATCGTATTCGATGAGAACCTGCGGCAGTCGCATGTCAGTCCTGTGACCAGTGCAGGCGGTAACTCCATCGTTCTCACGAAGGCTCTCCCCACCAATGGCCTGTTCGATTACATCTCCGAGGTGGTGATCGAGATCTTCGAGCCGCGATACAGCTGTATGATTACCGTGCGGCGTCAACTGATGTCGCTCGGGCCAGCCGGAACGCCGGGAGCCGACCTGACCGACGATGACAACCTCGACGGCGACGACGACGACACGACCAATGCCGACGATTTTCGTGAAGTCGGCTGGCCGGGGACCGATGACCGGATTCGCAGCCTCGGCGCGAATGTTGTCGTCTTCTTCCGTCGCGACTTCACACCGATCTCTGAACAGGTTTATGAAGCCGGCAACCTGCGGAAGGGGCTGTTGACTGGACAGTCGAACGTCGCTCCTCCGCAGATCACGATCCGCTGGTCGAGTTCCATTGCCGATTCCAAACCGCGGCTGAAGGAAGGGGCGTATGTTTTCGATCCCTCCAATGGCTACTGGTATCAGATTCGATCGGTCGTGATCGACGAACGGGCGTCCCAGCAACCCCGGAACAGCACCAACGACCGGGAAGCAGTCATTCTGCTCGACAAGCCTCCCCAGGCGAGTGGTCAGTTCCTGATGGTTCCAGAAGGAGTCGTCGAAGTCTTTGATTATCCGGGCTTCTAGAACACAGTGGAAAACAAGGTGCATCGGCTCGGCCGGTGACAGACATCCAGAACGTGCAACGGAGTCGTCCTGGAAACGGAATCGAACCTGAGACGCAGAACAGTTCGGGCCGCATTCAACACCAGAAGTGAAATCATGTCATACAACATTTCCAGAAACAGTCATCGACAGCAGGTCGGAGCGTCGCCTTCGCGGCGTGCGGCCTTCACGCTGACCGAAATGCTGGTCGCGGTCGGTCTGCTGATGGTCATCATGGTCATCTTCGCGCAGATCTTCTCGCTGGCTGTCACGGCAATGACCCGGCAGAAGGGCCTGGCCAACAACAACCAGCAGGCCCGTACGGTCTTCGCCGTGCTCGATGCCGATCTGAAGCGGATGTCCTATCGCAGTGTCACCGGCGACGGGGGAGTCAAGCCGCTCGCCCCTGGTCTGCAGTACAACGGAGAAGGCTCGGCTGACGAACAGCAGGGTTACATCTACTACTCAGAGAACGATCCGGATAACGATACCGACGACGTCCTGCAGTTCACGGTCGATACCTCGGTCACGGGCGCCTATCCGGGGGCTCAGCGGTACGCCGGACAAGCCCCTCTGCCGCTGTTCGGCCGAGCCCTGTCTCTGTCGTCGTCAACCGGCGTACGCGATCAGCCCGACTGGGATGACGGCACTCCGGGCGACAATGTGGGTTCCTCGCAACAGGCCGAGATCGTTTACTTTCTGCGGCACGGTACGCTGTATCGCCGAGTCCTCCTGCTGCGAAACAACAAAGTCGGAACGCCGCCGAACATGGCGCGATTCGATCAGGGAAACCAGACCGCTCTGGCGCAACCGGGAGCCTGGCAGTCAACGACCATCTCCGGAACCACTTACGAGATCCCGCGCGATTTGATGCGGGACTTCACCGGGAACTTCTACACGTCGTACGACTACTCGGCTCACTTCGGAACGTCTCCGTATAACGCCGTCGTCAGTTCGATCATCCCGACGCCACCGTCCTCGACGCTGGCTTCAGGGCCGCTCGCGGTTTTTCACGGCAGTTTGAATCACGCGTCGACCAACAACTTTCCACTGGGCGTGCCTCACTTCCGTTTCGGATTCAATAACGACACCAGCAACGGAACGGCTGCCATTCGCGGTCGGCCTCGCGAGTTCATTACCGGACCGGGCGGCAGCGCCTTTATTGGCCGGTTCACTCATGAAGAGACTTCCCATGGACTGTTCCAGTATCCCCACTCGACAGCCGGGAACGTCTTCGCCCGTACGGACTACGATGTGGATACGTTTCGTGGGACCGGTCGTGTTCCCCGATTCGTGGGAGGTTCCCGCCGAGGTGGCGACATTCTCCTGACCAGTGTCCACAGCATGGATATCGAAATCTGGGATTCGACCGCATTCGGGGGAGTCGGAGGATTTGTTGATATCGGCGACGCCAGTGCCGCTTCCGATTTTCAAAGTAATCAGAAGCGGAACCCTGGCGGAAGCGGATACGGAGTCATCAACGGCACCGCCGTCATTCAGAACAACATCTTCGATACCTGGCATTCCGTGCCGGATATTACGTCACTTGGTGTCAATGCGATTGGGACGGGCAGTGCTCAGTTCGTGCCGTATGTCAACTATCCGAGCGGTGTAACGGCGCCGACAAACTACAGCGCAGTCTATCCGGGACGAATCAACATTCAGCGTTGGAGCAGCGGAATGTCGATCAGTGATGGCACAAGAGTCTTCCCTGCGACGGCGCCACCGTATGGCGATGCGATCATGTGGGAAGCCGAGATCGATTCCATGGTTCCTCAACCAATCACTTACACAGGCAGCCCGATCAACGAGCCAACCTGGGGCTCCACTGTGGAACTGGTTGACGGAAGCGTATTAGATCCAAACGAACCAGATATCAGATGGCGTGCAATCGACAACCGACGCCCAATCAAAGCGATTCGTATCTCGTTGCGGCTGATTGATCCGCAGAGCCGGCAGTTGCGGCAGGTGACGATGGTGCATTCATTTAACGAAGACCGGGACTGACGACCGACCCCTGTCGGCGGTTCTGAACTCATACAATCCGAGAGGCGGGCTTGTCTCTGGAGTGGACTATGTTTGGCATGTTGAAAACAAATCTGGCAACCACGGTGGAGACCAGGCGGTCTTCCCACTCTGCTGTCGCGCTCAGCGACCGCAAGGGGGGAGCGGCGATGATCATCGTCATCGCCATGACCGGCATGCTGGCCTTCCTGGGATTCTTCTTCTTCTCCTACATCTCAGCCGAACGAAACAGCGCGAGCTGGTTCGCGATCTCTGCCAACCGCGAGATTTCCGAAGGCGACTACTTCGATTTCGCCCTGCAGCAGGTGCTGATCGGCCCTTCCGATGAGTTTCCCAACTCCGCTCTGGGTGGCCGCGTTTATTCGATCATCCCGAACATGGTCGGCAACTTTGGTCCCGATCTGAAGCCGGACGATCTGCACCTGTTCTCCGGACGTGGCATCACAGTCACTTTCCAGCAGGATTCCGAACATCTGCCCAACGACACGACGAACGTCAACGACAACTGGCGATTCGACTACGATGGCGACGGAACCCCCGACGGACAGGTCATTAACTTCAGCCCGGGGGCCAATCCGGTTGGACCACGGAACATTCCGTTCTCGCCGCTGCAGCCCAACCACCCGAACGCCATTCCAGCCTTCGAACCGGATGCCGGTTATACCTATCCCGATATCAACAGCATGTTCCTCGGCCACTTTTCGCTGGTCGACACCAATCCCGATCCGAACACGGTCAATCTGGTGAAGGTCTGGATTCCGTCGTTCCATCGTCCGCAGTATCTGCCGCGGCACGAAGTGGCCGACTCTCTTCCGCTGACCGACATCTACACCGATCCGACCTATGCCAACCGCGTGCTGCGTCCTCACCGCGAACACCGCGTTCAGCTCAAGCAGTACTCCAGCGGTTCGGTGACCTTCAAAAGTGTGCCGCGATATGTGACCTCCGGCGGTTTCGATGCCTACACCGGCGGCGGGGCCCCGGCCAATCCGTTCCCATTCCCGGACTTCTCAGCCAATGGATACCGGGCCGGAATCTGGACGCACGGGGTCGCGGGCCACGATACGATCACGTACGACGTGGACGCCGATGGCATCTCCGAAAACGGGAACGAGGCGATTCTGCTCGATCTGGATCACCGTGTCGAAGTGATGTCTGACGGCACGAAACGGGTGCCGATATTCGCGATCACGATTATGGACGCCGACGGGCTGATGAACCTCAACACCGGCGGCAACCTGTTTGGCGAGAGCACTCAGCTCACCCATGCCCGCACACCCGCTGGCGGATCAGGAGATGATCCCTTCGGCGACGGACATTTCGTCTCGAACTCGAACCTGGGACTCTCGCCCGCCGAAGTGAACCTCGGCCGCGGGTTCTATCGCCCGCTGGAAACCTCATCGTCGAGCCCGGCGTCCACGCTTCCGACAGCCGGATACGGCTACGAAGAGATGTTCAGCTACAGCACAGCCGTTGGCGTCAATCAGGTGACTCAGCTCGATATGGCCAATATGGAACTGGCTCGACTGCTGGTCGGGTTCGCCGACGGGGACAACTCAACGACCGATGAAATTGTCTGGGGTCGCTGGGGGGAAGCCAATGGATTCGTTGGCAGCGGAGACGAAAACCGTCTCGACAATGCCATCGCTTCCGACCTTCCTCCGACGCCGCCATTCCCACGCGCCAGCTGGGGATCGCCGCTGTTCCCGCTGCCGGGAAATACAGGCGTCGATGATGACGACGATTACCTCGTCGGCGGCGGCAAGGTGCAGTTCGCCGGGTCGAATCACCGCGATCCCGTCTTCGGACCGCTGGGAATTACGGTGCCGTCGGGTGTTCATCCGATCGACGAAGCGGCTGCCGGGATCGGCTACCTCTCGGGCTCCAACGCATCGATTTCGTTCCACACGACCGATGCCGATTACGCGTTCGCCCTCAACGATACCGTTCACGGGGCACCCGACGATTACGGCCGTCTTCGGGCGTCGCAGAAACCGGAAGCCGGCAGTCCGCTGCGGTTGCCGTCTTACAGCAGCCGTTGGGAACGACAGGTTCTCGACAGCTCGTACGCTTATTCAGGCGATGTTGCTGGCGATGTCGATGAAGTCGACCTGATGGAAGACTGGACCGGCGTCCGCCCCTGGTCCGATGGCGAAACCAGCGACGGCACGGTCACGACGTATCAGCTGAAGCAGTCGAACTCGCGAGCCAACCTGTTCCTGGCCGACGAGCCGGATGAAATCATCGTCGATCACAGCTTCCGCAATCAGGATCACGACACGCTCTTCTCTGTCGGAGAGATGCAGTTCCTGCACTTCTCGGAAGATGATTGGGACGACACAAAGGCGTCCACACCTTCCCGGCTCGATAAGCTGGTGCGGTACAACTTCGAGCAGGTGACAGGGGGCTATCTGACCTCAACACCCGATATCGATGACGACTGGTGGCTGCGAAGTCAGTACACGACCGACAGCTGGGATCGCTGGGAATTCGCGTTCTCGCCGGCCATTGGCGCCATCGTCGATCCAGCCGATACCGCCTACGACACGACACGCGGCTGGGAATTCAGTCCCGTTAACAACGACAACGAGCGACTCGCCTTCCCGCCGGAATTCGGTTCTGTTCGCCGCTTCGACAATGAAGATCCATTCCGTCATGAACTTCGTCAGTGGCTCACGATTGAACTGAACCGCGACGAGGAGTTTGCCAACTTCCCGCTGCCTCAGCGACGGCTCAATATCAACCGGATTCTCGACAAGGATCCCGAAGGTCGCTTCCGCCAGCGTCAGCTCACGCCGCATCCTGTCTTTGAATCCGCCGACACAGACGACAACGAGATCTTCAAGCTGATGTACCCGGGAGACTCGACAAACACGAATGACATTTCGGTCGTGAAGCAGTACGGCAATTCGACGAACAATCCCATTCCAGCCGAAGTCGCTTTCGCATCCATGGAAGGCGACAAGTTCGTTCAGGAATGGTGGGCCCGTTACGATCGCCAGCGTCTGGCCCGCGATATTTACGTGATGCTCTACCTGCTGGGAGCGGGCGACGACGCCTTCAATATGGCTGAAGACGATCCCTCGACCGGCCCTTACCCGGTCACTGTCGGCGTGACTGACAATGAAGACATCGACCTGGACGGCAACGCCGACGGAGATGGCGTCAACGATCAACTGCAGGCGATGGCCCAGTTCGCCGTTAACTATGTCGACGGGCTCGATCGAGACAGCGTGATGACGGAGTTTGTCTTCGATGTGAACCTCTCGGACGGCTGGAACATCATCGGCGAGAAGAACACCTCGACCGGAGAGCTCACTGAAACCGATGCCGCCCGCGTTTTCGGCGTCGAACGTCAGGAACTCACTCTGAGTGAGACGTACTACGCTCAGATTACCCGTAGCGAAATGACGGACAGTAACAAGACGCCGTGGAACGATGCGGACACGGCTCCGATTCAGTTCCTGTTCGTCGAGTTGCGGAATGCTTCGCCATTCAAGGTTCAATACCGCACCGATTCCTGGCGATTGCGTCGGGTCGTCGGCACCGACGATTTCGTGAGCGGAAGCGATGACCCCGCGATTGCGTTTCAGCGTCTGAGTGCCATTCCACTCGACATGATCGCAGCAGGGGAGAACTTCTGGATCGGAGCGCACGACGATCAGAATTACGATGGCCCGGCTGCCATCCTGCTGGATGAAAACGACGACGGCACCATTCAGGCCAACGAGGTGATCTGTCCCAGCCGCGAGATGGATGCCGACTTCACCTCGGCCAGTGCCGTCAAGCCGCTCTGCCATCTCGATATTCATCACACCGATCACGAAACATGGCGAACCCTCACCCGCAACGGGACAACGATTGATCCCTACGAATTCCTTTCCGGAGAAACGACCGGGAAGTTTGAAGTGGTGCTCGAACGGCGTCTGCATATGGACGGAGCCGGGATCTACGACGATCCGGTCGTCAACCCCTGGGTTCCCGTGGACTACATGCTGGTCGACCGCGATAGCCATGTGGTTGACCCGATCAACGCGGGGGCGATCGATCTGAGCGGCTTCGATGGTCAGCTCAGCATCGAACGTCCGCAACCGATGCACCGTTATCCTCGGAGCGACGGCGCCTCGGGTGGAGTTCCCGGAAGCCGCCGGAACAGCACGGGGGGCGGACCGCGTCGTCATTCCTTCGGACCACAGGCTCCGCTGGCGTACAACACGCTCGACCCTGCGAACACGGGGACTTATACGCCGTACGTGGCTCACAACTCAAATGCCCCGACCGTCGACAGCGTCGAAACCTTTACACTCTGGCAGCCGCACTTCGACCGCGATTACACGTCGGTATACGAACTGCTCAGCGTGCCAATCGTGGCGCCGGGAATGCTGAGTGAAATGAATGGCGATACTGCCGAGATGAGCGGGCTGAATACTGCGTTTACAAAGTTCGCCATTCCCGATCCGGGGACTCCTTCGGATACGTCGGACGACAATCGCTGGTATCGCCTGCTTGAGTTCCTGGAAGTTCCCGATGGAATGCAGGCAGCGATTCGCGACGAAATGCCCTCGCCGCGTTCTCCCGGCAAGATCAACCTGAATACGATTCGACAGCCCGGTGTGCTGGCAGGACTGATCGATGATGATTTCCATCTCGACGGCTTCCCGACGCCCGCAGAGGTCGTTTCCTATAACGACGACCAGAAAATGCGGTATCCGTATCTGCAGCTGCTCGATCCCCACGAAGCCGAGCGGAACTGGTACCAGCAGTTCCTCATCAGCCGCGATCGTCGCGATCCGTACACGGCGATCTATCTCCCCGGTATCCCGGGATCACGACCATTTCGACCGTTGAGCTATACGCCGATCGGATCGCTGGGAGCCAATTACGATAAGACGCAGAGCATCGAACACACGATCCTGCGGCAGCTTCCTTATACGATCAGCCCAACGGCCATCATGCCGGAGAACGGGAACACGGATGCCCTGACCGGCCTCTGGACAGGCGACCCGACGGATCTCGATGCGAATATCCGGGACATCATGACCCGCCGCCGGCTGTTCGAGGCTCGCACGGATATCGATGCCGACTTCAATGGCACTGCGATTAACGCCGTCGATTATCACACGAGAAACCGGTTGCTGAACAAGGTCGCCAACAACGCCACGGTCCGCAGCAACGTCTTCTACTGCTGGATTCAGGTGCAGTTCCACGAGGCTGCCGAGGACGAATTCGGCAATGTCCAGGTGGGCGGACAGCTGACCGGCACGGCACATAAGTCGAAACGGGCGTTCTTTGTGATTGACCGTTCGAAGCTGGAAGACGCCTGGGATCCCCGGACTCAGACCTTCGACTGGCGGAAGTTTGTGCTGTTGAGACGAAACCTGACGAACTGACGCATGACCGTCACGTTCGATAAATCAGTGAGCGGATAAGAATTTTTAGGGAACCAGTTGAATTGCACTGGATTTTTGCGGGTCTGATCACGCATAATAGGAGGAGCATTTGTCTGCATAACGTCGCAAATCAAGTTTCACGGGCCACTTACGTTCTGTCGGACCTCGCTCATTGGGCGCAGCGACCGATTTCAGCCGGCTCGTGATTCCACGCAGTGCTGACGGCCGCAGAAACGGCGAACGCAATCATGGCGGAAGCCGTACGGCGGACAGAGCGTAGTCACGTCACAGAAGTCGCCTTGTCTCTGGCGATAACGAATTACTCAACGGACTCATTACTCAACTTTTTTGTGTCTTAACGGGCAAACCTGATCAGGGAAGCGGTGTTCCGGGCCTTTGCCGCTGTCCGAGGGCAGAACCACTACATCTCACGGGATTCAAGGAGCACTGGAATGAAGATTCAAAACACAGTCCGCGTCGCCAACTCGCGTCGTCGCGGATTCACCCTTATCGAGCTGCTGGTGGTGATCTCTATCATCGCCACGCTGGCAGCCCTCATTCTGCCAGGTATTCAGGGCGCCCGGTCCTCTGCTCGAAACCTGCAGTGTGTTAACAACATTCGCAACATCGGCACGGCGGCGATGAACTTCGCCTCCCAGAACGGCGGCCGTCTGCCGCGTCTGTCGGGGGATACGACCTATACCGATACGACGGTGACTCCGAATGTCACGTATCAGTATGGCTGGCCGGTTGCCCTGTTGTCCGTCTTGGACAACGCCGCTCTCCAACGCCTGCTGCTCGAAGACTTCAACACGGGGACGCAGACTCACGGGACTTTGTTCGCAACACAGATCGCTGTTTTCAGCTGCCCGGATGACGATACGGCCTTCCAGATCGATGGTCAGATCAGCTACGTCGCGAATGCTGGCTATGCGGCTGAAGGAAACGGAAATGGACAATGGGGAATAAGTGAGAATCATGCCATTCTGGCCGCAGGCACTGGTCATGATTTTAACAACATTAACTGGCGTGATAATTACACGATCGGCAGCGATGAATCGAAGCGGATCAGCCAGTCGACCGGTGTTTTCTGGCGGGATACCGGGAGTGATCGATCCATCGTAACATTGGACTATGTTTCCAATAACGATGGTCAGACTCAAACTCTGATGCTTTCTGAGAATACCGACGCTGGAGAATGGTCTCGTCCGTTCGTGCAGGACATTGGTTTCGCTCTGCAGGTCCCAGTTGACGGATCGGGACTTCCAGGAGCCGTGCCAGGCAGTGCGACTCAGAACGACCGAGGCTTTGGCCGCGGGGATGACGCGGGATCTTCCAATCCGGAACGGGCACTGGCAATGATCGAAGATTACGGCCTGGCCTCTTTCTCGGCTGGAGACTCTAAGATTAGTGCCGATCGTCCGAGTGGATCACAGGCTTGGCGTCCCTCTTCGAATCACGTTGGTGGCAACGTCAACGTTTTCTACTGTGACGGTCATGCCGGCTCGCTGAATGCGTCGATGGACCAGGGCGTCTATGCTCGTCTGATGACTCCGGCCGGAACCAAATACGGTCAGAATGTTCTGCGAGACACCAACTTCTAATCGTCTGACTGATGCCGTTTGAATCCAAGCCGTCGGGAATTGCTTCTCGGCGGCTTTTTTCGTGGAGCATGCGGCTGTCACTGGACGACAGGCGGGCATGGGAGTGACAATGGTGTGAGTGCCCTCCCGGGGTAGAATTGACCGGTTGAATCTGCGTCGAGTCGCTGGTTGTTTGCTCGGTTTTCGCGGATTCGGAACACTTCACTGGAACGCTCTCAAAAATCCATGTCGGCATCGTCTGAAATGAATGCGTTCGCGGATCCGACCGCCCTGGCTCAGTTCGGGCGGCTCGATGTCGTCGCGCGGCTGGTGGTCGAGGGCTACATGATGGGGCAGCATAAAAGCCCCTTCAAAGGGAGCAGTGTCGAATTCGTGGAGCATCGCCAGTACTACCCGGGCGATGAGATCCGCCACATCGACTGGCGAGCGTACGGCAAGACCGGCCGGTACTACGTCAAGGAGTACGAAGATGAAACCAATCTCCGCTGTTATCTCATGCTCGATGCGTCCGGAAGCATGGGATACGGACAGTCGACCCTCTCCAAGTACGCTTACGCACGGCAGATGACAGCCGTGCTTGCGTTTCTTCTGCTCAGGCAGCGGGACGCCGTCGGGCTCTGTATCTTTGACAACAAGCTGCGGCAGTTGATTGAACCTTCGACGCACGCCATGCAGTTTCCCCGCCTGATCAAGACGCTGGAAGAATCGGAGACGGGGGGAGAGACCAGCCTGGGAAAAGTCTTCTCGGACATCATTCCCCGGCTCAAGCGACGCAGTCTCGTGGTCCTTCTGAGCGACCTGTACGATGAGGTCGAGCCGCTCCAGGCGGCCATCAAGCGGTTCCGCCACTATCATCACGAAGTGATCGTCGTGCAGACCGTGGCGCCTGAAGAAGAAGAGTTTCCGTTCAGCCGGCCGACCCAGTTCCGCAATCTGGAGCAGGCGGGGCAGCGAATGCTCGTGGATCCTCATCGGTTGCGGCGGCACTATCTGGAGCAATACGAAGCCTTTATGAAACGGGTCGAGCAAATGTGTACCCGTTCCGGCGTCGATCTGCTGAAAGTGACGACCCGGGATTCCTTTGTGCACACGCTTGGCCGCTATCTGGCCTTCCGGTCCCGCGGTCGCTGAAACTGCAGGCGTGAGGCAGATTGAGCTTGTCGATCGGCGACTCGATACGGGATAATCGAGGGAGAACTTCTGTCAGCGCGCAACCGAAGGACCCCGTCATGTCAGCCAATCGTCACATCCATCTGCGACCTGATCAACTTCACGTGGAATGCGTTGTGCGAGCGAAGGGAATTCCGGCGACCAAGCGGCTTAAAGTGAAGCTGCTCCGAAATGGAATCACCGAGTTCCACGACGAACTGGCTCCGGTCGGCAGGCCTTACCGCGACTTCCATATCACGGCGAAAACACGAGCCTCTTACAGCCGACTGATGGGCATTGTTGGCTCGACTGAAGATACCGAACTCATCACGTAGTCGGATCGGTCTGCGGCTCGCCGCCGATTGCACAGTCGCAAATCCGCTCGCAAAGATCCTCGTAACTCCAGCCGATCGCCGCGGCTGCTTTCGGCGCCAGGCTTCGTTCCGTGAGGCCGGGCAGGGTGTTGACTTCAAGAATCCACGGCTGCCCCGTCTCGTCAAGCATCAGATCGACCCGAGCCAGTCCCGCAGTGCCAATCAATCGGCAGGCCTGCAGAGCAGCCGTTTTCAGGCTACTGGAGACTTCGTCCTCTGTCGTTACGACTTCATACGTGGTGGCGGGGGAATGATACTTCGCTTCGTAGTCGTAGAATCGTTCTCCCGGCTGAATTCGAATGGGCGGGAGCGCGACATCCTCGAACACGGAAACCGTCCATTCGGTTCCGGCGATGTAGTTTTCGATAAGGACAACCGAATCGTAGCAGAGCGCCTCTTCGACCCCCGCCGCGAATTCATCGGGGTGATAGACGATGGAGATCCCCACGCTCGACCCCTGGGCATTCGGCTTGACGACCACCGGCCAGGTGAGAGCTGTCTCCGTCTCGTGAAGTGCACTCTGATCCGGGGCATGCACAATCCATTCGGGAGTCGGTAGTCCGTGCTCTTTCAGGAGTCTTTTGGTTCGCACTTTCTGAAAGGCCAGCTCGGACGCGAAGGCGTTGCTGCCGGTGTAGCGGATTTTCCGCTGTTCGAGCAGTCGCTGCAGTTGACCGTCTTCGCCAAACGTGCCGTGCAGCGCGATGAACACGAGCTGATGCGGCGCGATGGCGGTGTTGGTCAGATCGACCTCGGCTGGATCCCAGACCGTCACGGTGTGTCCGCGGGAACGCAGCGCCGCGGAAGCGGCCGCTCCGCTTTTCAGGCTGATTTCTCTTTCGGCCGAAGACCCGCCGGCGAGTACAATGACGTCCATTTCCCGTTCCTGTGAGCCCGCTGGAATCGGTTTGCCGGGCAGGGGCTACTGCGTCAGTCCGAAGTTGTCCGCAATCAACTGCCAGGCCATCGGCACGCCGAGGTAGAGTCCATAGCCGATGCCGCCGACGAGGGCCAGCCAGACCACCAGACTGATCCAGCCGAATGTCCCTTCCTTGATATTTTCGAGCACCCGCCACCATTTCCGCCGCTTGTGCTGTCGATCGATCTTCTCGTAGATCGATTTGATTTCCTGTTTCTTGCTGCGGTCCTTCTTCTTGAGCAGAAGTTCGCCCACCTGATCGCGAAACTCCTTGACAGAACCAATCGGGGCGAAAGGAACGTTCTTCGCCCGGGACAGCTGAGCCGTTTCGTCGAGGAGTTGAGTCGCCAGCCCGCGATGAATCTGATCGGCGGCCATCTTCTGGACCTGCAATTTGCCGGTCCGGTCTTTGTAACGGACCAGCCAGACGTCGCGTTTCGAACTCGCCTCTGCCCGTTTCTGCTCGACGGCTTCCTCGCGGGAGGATCTGGGGGCCTTGACCTCAGGCTGAACGTTCCTCGGTTGAGGCGGTGTAATCACGGCCGAGGAAACGCCTGAAGCGGCTGCTCCCAGGACGTATTTTTCGTTGGAATCGATGAAACTGAGCGATGGGTTCTCAAGACCGAGCGGGATCAGCTCGGCCAGAAGTTCGTCGCAGGTCTGATACCGATGTTTCGGGTCTTTGGCCATCATCTTATCGATGATCAGATCCAGCTTCTCCGGAACGGCTTTATTGATCCTGGCAGCCGGCGTGTATTTGGAGTTCTCCTTGGCGAGAATCAGCTCCATGGTGGAGTCGGCTTTGAAGGGAGGGACGCCCGTCAGGTATCGATAAAGAGTGCAGCCCAGTGCGTAGATATCGCTTCGCTGGTCGACATACTTGGCGTTCCGGGCCTGTTCGGGAGGCATGTAAAGCGGTGTGCCCATGCCGGTCCCGGATTGAGTCATCGACTGATCGTCGTCAACGGCTTTGGCCAGACCGAGGTCGGCCACTTTCACCATTCCCGTCTTCGTAACAAGGATGTTGTCCGGTTTGATATCCCGATGGATCAGGTTCATTTTGTGGGCATGGCCGAGTGCCTGGGCACAGACGATCGTGATGTGGACGGCATCGCCCACTTCGAGCGTTCCCAGCTTTTTGATCCAGTCCTGCATGCTGGGGCCGTCGATGAATTCGAGCGCGGCGAAGTAGATGCCTTTGTGCTCGCCAACCGCGTAACAGCGGACGACGTTGGGATGCTCGATCTTCGCTCCGACGCGAGCTTCGCGAATGAACCGCTCGACAAAATCCTTCTTCTGGGACAACTGGGACGACATCACCTTCAGGGCACACTTCCGGTCCAGGCTCACCTGATGGGCCAGGTAGACGGCTCCCATGCCGCCCTGGCCGAGCTTGCGAACCAGTTCGAAATCACCGAGCTTCTGGACCTTCTGCTTCCTCGTACTCGCCTGCTGCGAGGAGGACGGTTTACCAGCCGGCTCGGTGTTGCCTTCGGCGCGGGTCTTGTCCCTGTTGCCTGAGCCACCCATTGCTTACCTCAACTGAGTTCATGAGAAGAGTAAGAGGCTCTCCGAAACCGTCTTTATAGTCGTCTTCGCGATTCGACTCGGTGTGACAACGGGTTTTCGGAAAGACTCTCATGAAAATGAATGAGTGAAATATGAAGAAAAGAGTCGGAAGATTCTGCGGGAGTCCGACCAATTTTTGATTCAGAAAACCGATCGACGAATGTCGAAATCAGATGGGTGAGGGGACAGGCCCACGACTCCGCCGACTTCTGAAGCGAGTCGACGGAGAGTGTGACCGATGACGACACGTTACTGATTGGAGTCCGCATCGACACGAACAATCCAGACCGCATCGGCGATCACGTAGCCGTTGGCGTTTTCAGTCTGAATAATGACGCGCCCCGGCGACTGCGGAGAAAACTCATAAGCTCCCAGAGAAACGAACGCATTCGAGATTGCAGGCGTTTTCTTCTGGTTCACATTCGTGCTCGATGTGCCAGTTTTGCTCTCAATCTCGACGGTGACATTGCTGGCCCGGTTCGGATTGGGCGGGTAGCCGAGTCGCACGTCGTACTCGCCTTCCTCGGTGACGAGGAATTCAAAGGTTACCGATTTGTCGGGGCTGCCGAATTCTTCGTTGTGCAGATAGTCGACGCCCACGAAGACGGGCGCGGACGTGCTGTGCTGCCAGAGTCCACTGACCTTGGCTTCGGTATTGTCGATCACGATGCCCTCGAGCGATTTCGGATCGATGCCCGTGCGGGCCTGTCGGCGGGGACCGGAGTACTCCAGGACCTGTCCATCTTCCAGCAGCTTCTTCTGCAGATCTTCGTACTTCACATCCTGAACGGCGATGTTATTGTCGATCGACTGGCTGGCGGCGGTGGCAGCCGACTGAGCCAGAATCATGAAGACAGGCTCCATGCGAATGGAACCGTAGGCGATGTGCGACGATGACAGGCAAACCGGCACCAGCAGGTTTTCGCATTCCTTCTTCGGCGGGACGATGGCCCGATAGCTGACCGGATAAGGTCCACCAGGGTTGATCTGGATGTCGCCTTCGTTGCGAGCGTAGCCTTCTTCGGTGACGTAGCGTTGAACGTTATGCGAGTCCATGTTGTAGGACCCCATGCCGATCGATTCCGGAGTTGGCTTCTTGGCACGAAGATGCCACTCGGTCATCACGAAGTCGGACACCATGCGGCGGGCTTCGCGAACATAGATCTGATGCGGCCAGTTGCCGTTGTCCTGAAACTCGTCCGCAGCCAGGCCCCATTCACGGATTCGCGTCTGGATGTCCGTCGGAATGCGCGGATCATTGGCCAGGAACCACATCAGGCCCTGCTGGTAATTGCGATGCTCTTCAATAATCTGTTCGCGGGTCTCGTAGTCACCGTCGGGATAGTCGTAGTTCATCCCGATGTTATCGGTGGAGAAGGGGCCGTGATTGTTGGTGTCCGTTTTCCGGTTCGGAATGACATCGAACTTCTGAAACACCCGGTTCCATCCCGCGTCGAGAATGCGAGCCAGCAGTTCGTAGCGTTCCGGGTCGTACTGGTCCGGCTTGGGAAACGGGACGCGGTTGTCGGGGTGATTGGACAGGCACATGCGGAAGCAGTAAGCCTGGACCCGATGATCGCCGGTGCCATCTTCGCCGGGATCGTTGCCGTGCACGCCGGGGAGCAATCCGCTGGCGGGATTGCCGGGGATACGATACGGGCTGATCTGGTGTTCAAACTGATGGCTGACGGTCCGAGCCTTCTGAACGCCGTTGAGCGTCTCGCCGTAGACATCGTTGCCTTCACGGCCAACCGTGTAAGACACGCCCGCCTTGGCCATCAGGTCGCCTTCATAAGTGGCGTCGATGAAGATCTTTCCCCGGTAGGCCTGGCCTGACTCCATGCGGATCTCAGTGATGCGGCCATTCTCGACGGTGACGCCGTCCTTCAGATCGAGACGTTCGCCCAGATAGACAGGCGTCTTCGTTTCCTTGACCCAGTTGTTGAAGACGCGCTCGGCGATGTGCGGTTCGAAGACCCAGATCGCTTCGGCATCTGGCGAGTAGCGGGAGTAGTCTTCCGAGTCCTGCCACTTCCAGGTTTCTTCCTTGTCGTACTCGTCTTTGACTCGCTGGTAGAACTCGAGCGAGACGCCGCCGATGACCGACTTGTTGCCGGAATCAGTCCATCCGAGTCCCCCGGCGGAAAGCCCGCCCAAGTGCTGGGACGGTTCAATAATGACCGACGATTTGCCCATGCGATCGAGCTGGACGGCTGCGGCGACCCCGGCCGAAGTTCCGCCGTAGATGATGACGTCGGCTTCGATCGGTTCATCGGCTGCTCGAACGCTGGAGCTGGATAGAATCAGGAGCACGGCCGCCGCGATCGAATAGATCGATCGCAAGGTCAGCGTGCGAGAGATGGTGAAAATCAATCTCATCAGAAGGTGCCTTAATCTCAGGTGGGAATCAATATGCACAAGTGCTGATTATTTCATGCCCATCCGCTGATGTCCAGCACGGTCCGGAACCCCGGCCTGATGTCCGCGCAAAGAAAAAGCCGGTCTGCATGATGAAAGCAGCCGGCTGGTGTTTGAGAGACACGCTCGACGATTACAGATTCTCTTCGGCGAAATTCGCGACCATGATTCCCAGCAGGCGAAGCAGACCGGGTTCGGCGTTGAGGGTGCCTTTGATCGTACCGTCGACATACTCGTCGGTCATTTCGATGTAGTCGTCGGTGAACTTTTCTGAGAACGCTTCGATGACCGCATCGCGGAACTTAACGAGATCCTGATTCGGCTTGCGGGCACTGAGGGCCTTGGCGAACGGCCCAACGTGACCCTTGAACTCGAGAAACAGCTCGGGGGTCTTCTCTTCGGTGGAGTTGTTGACCAGTTCCAACGTCTCTTTGAGCCAAGGCAGCGACTTTTCCCCGAGACTGAAGAGGACCATGTTTTCACTCGTGGCGAGGAAGATATGACACGGCGTGCCGAACAGGGAGTCAATCATCGGAGGGACGTTTGACTCGAGAACGATTTCGTGGATATGGAAATCGCCGACGGTTTCGGAGTCGACTTTCGCCTTGAACGAGTCCCGAATCTTCGGCAGCAGTTTCACGACTTCGTCGATCTCACGACCCGAAGTCGCCCGCAGGCCGATGACCGCTTCGTGCAGCGATTCGCTCTTGCCCGGTTCCGCCTTCCGCATTTCGATGAAACCATCGAAGACACCCATCGTGATTCCCTTTTCGAGAATCTTGACCGTCTTGTCGACGGCTTCTTTGGCGGCCTTCTTCTGATCAGCGTTCAGGTCGTCTTTACGATCGATCTTCTGATCGGCGATCGGCTGATAAGCCTTGATCGTCGAAGTGAATCGGTCCTGGTGAGGAGCATCGATCGGGTAGAGCATGTCGCCTGAAGCGACGAAGTCCTTTACGGGAGGCACGACATGAAAGCGGCTCTTGAGCTCGGGAATCTTCGAGAAGGTCTCTGCCAGAACAGTCCCTTCGATTCCTGAAATATTGAGTGTGCCAACGCCGGAACCTTTGGCGGGATCGGTAATCCAGCCGGCTTCCAGACGTTCAATTTCAACGTAGAGGGTCTCGAATTCGAGAATGCGATTTAGAGCGAGCAGCTTGCGATACTCGAACTCTTCCGGCGACTCGGTCGACTTCTTCTTGATGCCAGCCAGCACCTGGTTGCGGACTTCGGCGAGACTGCTGCGACGCTGTTCCATTCCGGCGGCATCGTGATCGATCAGAACGCCGGCATCGTATTTCGCATCGAGCAGCGGCTGAATCGGGTCGACGATCTCCGGAGCATCGGGGTCGATGAGAGACAGCTTGTCTTTGGGAATGAAGATTCCGTAGTCCTCATGGATCAGCATGAAGCCGTCGAATGCATTGGTGCACGTATAGAGCACTCTCGACCTCGGCTTGTTCGTAATGCCGAAGGCATCGACGTTGTTGCGGAAGTCACGCAGGTCGGACACCGGAAAGAACGGGCGATAGAATTCGCCATTCTTCTCGTCGAACATCATGTCGATGCGAACGGGCTCTTCGCGGTTCACACCGTCCAGGAACAGGTCGATGTTTTCTTTGATCAGCTCGTTCCAGGTCTTGGTCCGACCGGCCAGATCCTTGACCATATATTCGACATCGGCGAGCAGTCCGTCTGCATTGCTGATGACGTAGCTGATGCGGTTTTCTTTCTCCTGAGCGGAAAGATCACCTGTCGGGGCGACTGACAATACCAGTCCCGCCAACAATCCTGCCAGCAGTCCCGGGCGGCAGTCTGAGGTCCATTTCACGATGGTCTTCATCACGTATTGCATAGTTGTCTCGCGTTCGCAGTCCATTGGCAGAGCTCCCGAAATCTGGCGAAGTCGAGACGCAGTCTGGACCCTTCAGGCCGGGATGGTCGTGAATTGCCGGTAAGTGTATTGAATCCGAAGAATGGGGAAAAGAGAGGATTTGACACTCTCCGTCGCCCAGTCCCGGCTGTGAGTCGTCCCGAAAGCACGGTTCGGCGACGGGCGGTCACGTCGGTTTCATTCCATTGTCGGATCAAAAATTGGCTGAACAAGTCAAATTCTGGCTCGAAAACCGTTTCCGTTGCGCGGGAGTCGTTCCGCTCGAGATCGACGCCCGCGGGGGATCACGGAGTCGCTTTGGGTTTGGGCGCAGGCACCACGGCCGGGGTCACGTCGTAGGCGTCGGTGGAATTCAGACCCTCGATCAGACCGAGATTGCGGGAGCACATCTCGGTTGCAGAGAGATTCATGCGGAGACTCTCCTTCCAGAACTCCTCGACATCGCCCCGCCGGGTAATCAGGATGGCGGAGAACCGATAGGCGAGCTCCTGCTCAGTCAGAGAGGAGATGTTACCGTTCCACTCCAGCACGACGTTCGGCGATTCGTCCCGGGCCAGTTCGCAGGCGTAGCGCAATTCAATCAAAGGCTCGCGGTTCTCCTCGGGAACCTGCCGCATCAGCTCCCGCACGCCGGCAACGTTTCCAGCAGCCAGCAGTCGCTCGATTTCAATTTGGTTTTTCAACGCCGGAGAAATCTTGGACGCGGCCGGGTGCTTCTGCTGCATCGCGGTCACGGCTTCCTGGTTCCCGGCCTCCTTCAAGGCGTGCGTCAGATCATCGGCCAGCGATTGCTCGGTGAGGTGAGGCATGTTCGAACTCTGGGACGATCCGCTCTGCAGCGCCTGGAAGTACTGCTCGGCCAGTCCCCATTCAATTGCCACCTCGTACACGAGAGCTTCAAGTTCGTATCGCTGCTGAGCGCGGTCCGAGATGGTGCCCGCATTGTTGCGATACCGGTTGAAGGCGGAACGTTGTCGAATCAGCTCCGTGAGGTTGAGCTCGGTCGCGAGTCGCGACTGTATCGAACTTCGGTTTCGCTCCACGTCTTTCACCAGTTCGTCAGCCTCCACTCGAGTGGCTCCGAGGGTTGCCGTGTAGGCCAGGGCGGACTCGACCTGCTGCCAGGCCTCGGCTTTCTTTCCGGTTGAAGCGAGGTAGCGGGCGAGCAGAAGGTGAGTGTGGGCAGCCGCCCGACTCTCCGGAGTTCCAAAGGCAAAATTGCCATCGTAAATTTCGCGGAAGGCGGGAATGGCGTACGGGGCCGGGGCGCTCCAGTCGGCGATCCGTGTCGAAATCCCTTCCCCGAGTGCCGATGCCGCCGGACCTTCTGGCAGCGACTGCAGAGCCTGAGCCAGTGCTCGATTCCGGTCCTGCTCGGTCAGGCCGGCGATCTCTGGAATGCTGTCGACACTGAAGGCTTCTCCTTTTTGAGTCGCCCGGTGAGCCAGACCTGTGGCCAGGCCCGCCAGAGCTTCGCTCTTTCGTTCCGCATCGAGAATCGCATTGACGAACGCGGTCGCCTCGACGTCGTACCCGCGGAAGGTGGCTGAGTAGACCGTTGCCAGGGTCAGTGGAGATGTCCATCGGATCCGTGGCAGCCAGTCGTAGCTGTCGGAGAGGGCGAACGTGCCATCTTCGATTACCATGGCGACGCGAGCCGCGGATTGCGTGACGTCCTGAACGTCTTCCCGCGTTTCCATCAACGATCGTGCCTCTTCATGACGCTCGAGCGCAATCAACAGCGTTCCGAGTGCAACGGCATGCCGAACGGCTTCCGCCCCTGCCTTCGGGAGTTGAGCGGAGTATTCGATCGCCTGATCGGCCATCTTCATCGCGCCGGTCTTGTTGTCGTTCTCCAAATGCAGCCAGCCAATGCGAGCCAGCGGCGTAATCTTGAGGAAGTTCAGATTCGCTTCCAGCCGATCGAGTGCATCGAGTTCCTTCAACGCTCCGGCGATGTCGCCGGCCGCGGCGAAAGCTTCCGCATTGAGCTGCCGACAAAACGGCTTGCTGCGGTTGTCGTTCCGCTGCAAAGCGGCATCGATACTCGCTTCGAGAATTGTTTTCTCCAGAGCAGCGACATCCACGGGTTCGGGAGCGGGGGGCGTGTCGGGGACGTCCGGTGTGGTTGTCGCCACTGGACTGACATTCTGATTCACGTTCGGCGTGACGATCAGCGGATCGTCTTCGGGAGCCGGCGGCTCAGCGGGAGGAAGCTGGGAGTAGAAGTAACCCGCGATGCCTCCCATCACGAGCACAGCCGCGAGCGCGAACACGCGGACCGGAGTGACGATCGGCTTCGGCGGCGGGGGGGGCGCTTCCTTCTTGATTTCCGGGGCGACAAAGACCGGCATCAGGCAGTCCGGATTCGGGCAGCGGACTTCTTTCCCGGCCACAGCCGGCGTTCCGAAACCGTTGGTGTCACACATCGGGCAGATGACGCGATGATTAATCTTCGCGGTCGGTTTCCGCTGCAGACGAATTGCCTTGGAGGCCTTCTTCGGTTTGACGGCGAAGGGATCTTCGTCGGCCGAGGTCGTTGCTGCTGCTGGAGCGGTCGCAGGCTCGGGCTCTTTCTTTTCCTGCTTTTTGGCGGCGGGTTTCGCGGGAGCTTTCGACGGACCGGATGACCCATCCATTGCGGCACCACAGAACGGACAGACCTGAGCCTCGTCGTCCAGCACCGATTGCTTGCAGGACGGGCACATGCGCAAATCCATAGATGTATCCTTCAATTTTATCGGAGACTCGATCCAGTCCTGCGAAACGCGGATGTCTGATCAATGGCTGGTTTCGGTGGGGAACAGAGAATGTCCACGGAAGCTGAAGCCTTAAAGACCTGCTTTCGCTGGGTCTCTGTTTGACCCGGATCGGCAGAATAACAGATGTGAAAGTGATTTGAAGAATCAAAGCGTGAGAACACGCTTCGACCCGAATGGGTCGTTACGTTATTATTCGGCATGGAACCGGAGATGTACAGCCGATCGAACGCTGAACGAACGAACCAGGACGGAGAATGAAGATGAATTCGCCCCAGAACGAGTCCAACGCCACGCTGAATGTCGAGGCAGCCGTGCGGGACCGATATTCCGGAGCTGCTCAGGAACGGGAAGCGGCTCTCTGCTGTCCGGTCGACTACGACGCCCGCTATCTGAAAATCATCCCCAATGAGATCATCGAACGGGACTACGGCTGCGGCGATCCGTCCCGGCACGTCCGGGAGGGGGAAACCGTACTCGATCTCGGCTCCGGCGGCGGGAAGATCTGTTACATCGCCGCCCAGATCGTCGGCGCGGCCGGGCAGGTGATCGGTGTCGACTGCAATGTCGAAATGCTCGGGCTGGCTCGACAATACCAGCCGGAAATGGCAAAGCGGCTCGGCTACGATGTCGTCTCGTTCCGCAAAGGACGCATCGAAGATCTGCAGCTCGATCTGGATCTCTTCGAGAAATATCTGCAGGAGAACCCGGTCCACTCCAGTGCCGACTGGCTCCGCGCTCAGGGGGCAGCCGATGAACTTCGCCGCACAGAACCTCTCATTCCCGACAATACGGTCGATGTCGTTGTGTCCAATTGCGTGCTGAATCTCGTGAGTTATGAGCATCGTCGTCAGCTCTTCGCCGAGATCTTCCGCGTCCTGAAGCCGGGCGGCCGGGCCGTCATCAGCGATATCACCTGTGATCGAGAGGTGCCTCTCGAACTGCAGAACGACCCGACTCTCTGGAGCGGCTGCATCAGCGGCGCGTTCCGAGACGATCAATTCATGGCCGCCTTCGAACAGGCGGGCTTTCAGGCGTGTGTGATTCTCGAACGCCAGGCGCAGCCGTGGACCACGGTGAAGGACATCGAATTCCGCAGCATGACGATTCAGGCCAGCAAGCCTCTTCCGGGGAATGCTGGAGATCGTTCCGAAGAAGTTTTCTACAACGGGCCCTGGCTCGAAGTTGTGGATGACCAGGGAAACCGACTTCGTCGGGGCGAACGCAGCCGTGTAAGTTCCTCGACGCTGCGGCAGTACGGTCAAACTCCCTGCGGGCAGCAGATCACCCCGGTTTCTTCGGAAACAGCTGCTTCCACCGAACTACAGACGTTTCCACTGCAGACGACGGATTGCTGCAGTCCGGGCGGTTCCTGCTGCTGATTTTGACACGCATCGTTTGAGGAGATTTCGATGGCTCAGTCCGACCTGCCGCTCCCCGCTCAACTGGGAGAACTGCTGATTCACGCCGGCTCCGCACCGGTTTCCGACGATCTTCCCGGCCGCCTCGTTCAGGAAACCAACGCCTGGGCTGTGGGACTCTGGCGGAAGAAAGGGACCGAACTTCGTCTGTGTGTCTTTGCCGCAGCCGAGGGCTTCGACGAAACGGTCGCGAAAGAGTTCACAGTTGCGACCCGGCGTGTTCCGCTCGATCAGACCCAGCTCGGCATCGTAAACGCCGTCGTTCACAACCGTCCCGCGCTGGCCCGAGCCGAGGAATTGACGGGCGATCTGCAGAAATCCGCCGGCTGGCTGGGCCGCTTCGGGGCCCGCTGTTCGTTGTCCTGCCCGGTGATGGCTGGCGAAGACATTATCGGCGTCTTCGCCGTCTCCTGGAAAGACGCGTACCAGGAGAATGACGCCTGGCCCCAGGAACTGCAGAAACTCGCCGACGCCATCTCGATGCACCTCACCGAGAACACGTAGTAGCCGAGAACGCCAGCCAGAACCGCGTCAGCAGCACATCCTGTCGAATGTAGATCGCGTCGGTGGCTACCTTCCTCTTGTGGCGTTGCCACCCAGACGCACGCGTCTGGGCCATCCCTGAAACCGGGCGTTATCTGCGAGACTGACGTCGATGTCCCGCGCTCAACGAGCCTCACGCCGCCTTACGGCAGCAGAAGGCGACGTCGCGGGCGAACAGTTTCGGGAACATGTGCGCCTTGCGGCCTCCCTTGATAGAGACGACGTTTTCGACGTCGAGATAGCGATCGAAGAACGAGAGCAGTTCATCGTATTTGAAGAACTGGACGTGAGTCGGATCGCCGTTCACCCAGAGCTTGCGGCCGCGGAGAACCTGCCAGCGGTCTTTCAGGTGATAGGCCAGCGGGACGCTGCCGACCAGAATTCCATTCGGCTTCAGGAGTCGTTCGATCTGCGTGAACGTGATGGCCGGGTAGGGGAGATGCTCAAGAACTTCGGCCAGGACGATGACGTCGAACGAGGCATCTTCAAACGGCAGCGGTTCGTTGAGATTCACCTCAATCGTATCGACGCCCAATGTCTGGGCAGCAAGAGCCATGGCCGACGTATCGATGTCGCCGATTACGACCTGATTCCCTTCTGAGAAGTGCCGGGTCAGCGTGCCGTCGCGTCCGCCCAGATCCAGAATCACTTTGCCTTCCCCAATCCAGTCCCGAAACAGGCCGGCCCGAACGTCCTCCATGAACGAGTTTCCGATGCGGTCGCCCGTTCTATGGTGCGTCTCGTAAACCTCGCCGAGGCTCGTGGGTTGGTGATCGGCCATGATCTGAAGGCTCCTGCAGAAGGATCAACGACGCGCTCTAATGGCGCACCAGCATCTCCGAACGGAAATTGAGGGTAAAAGAAGGGCGATCGGAATCTAACAGAGAGTTCCAGAAGTCGCCTAGACCACTTTGATTTCCCTCTTGCGGACCTCCGGAAGCAAGGTTGCCACATTCCCGTGCAGCCTTAGTGAGCAGCGGGTGCTGAAGGCGTTGGCATGCTGCTGCTGATTTGGGCGACGAGGAAAGGTCAAGTGGCAGTTTTAAAAAAACAGGTAAAAAAAACCGCCTGAAAAACAGGGGTCTGCACGCCCTCTTCGCATTCGGTGAGGGAAAATGGCGCACCACTTGCATTACTTACAAATCGCTCGGAGGCAAGACCGTTTTTGCCTCTTCGGCGAACTTTCCAGACTCCGGAATCCGTCGATCTCCGGGAACACCTGTCGTCCTGCCGACAACTCACCTTTTGAGTCGCAACCTGAGAACGATCTGCAGTGAATAACGATAGCGATAGTCGCTATGTGTAGTCTTGACGGCTCCGTATTTTCATCAGAAAGAGAACGAATGAATTTTTTGAGAATGTTAACTGCGTTCGATAACATCCAAATGCTATGGAAGGCATCACTGCTGCTCGCAGTGGTGGGATGTTTATCCGTCACGTCCCAGACTTTCGCTCAGGAAGATCCTCCTGCCGAAGAGCCGACCGCAGCCGCTGCTGCTGAAGAACCCGCTGTCGAAGAAGCAGCCGCCGAAGAAGAAGCAGAACCTGTCACACTCGAATCCCTCAGTGCCGCGGTTGAGACCGTGGAAACGGAAACGGGCTGGCTGTGGACCTGTATTGCCGCTTTCCTGGTCTTCTTCATGCAGGCCGGTTTCGCCCTCGTCGAAGCGGGGTTCACACGCTCGAAGAACTGTGTGAACATCATTATGAAGAACCTGATGGACTTCAGTCTCGGTTCGATCATCTTCTGGGCTGTCGGCTTCGGACTGATGTTCGGTGCCAGCCCTTCCGGATACATTGGAACAACCGATTTCTTCGTCGACGGTATGGTCGATGGTGCCTATGACAACTGGGAACTCGCCTTCCTGATCTTCCAGACCGTATTCGCCGCAACCGCCGCGACGATCGTCTCGGGAGCCATGGCCGAACGAACGAAATTCTCCGCTTACCTGCTCTACACCGTGGCCATTACGGCCATCGTTTACCCGATCTCCGGGTCATGGGCCTGGGGTAGCCTCTACAATGGAAGTGGATGGCTCGAAGGGATGGGCTTCATCGACTTTGCGGGGTCTACTGTGGTGCACTCGCTGGGTGGCTGGGCCGCTCTGGCTGGTGCCATTGTAATCGGTGCCCGTAAAGGCAAGTACGCTGCTGACGGAACCGTCACCCCGATCATGGGACATTCGATGCCGCTGGCTGCTCTGGGTGTGTTCATCCTCTGGCTCGGCTGGTTCGGCTTCAACCCGGGTTCGACGACTTCGCTGGACGATGGTAACTTCGCCCGCGTCGCTGTCACCACGAACCTGTCGGCTGTCGGTGGCTGTATTTCCTCGATGATTCTTTCCTGGATCATGTTCGGCAAGCCGGATGTCAGCTTCGCACTCAACGGTGCCCTGGCTGGTCTGGTCTCGATCACCGCTCCCTGTTACGACGTTTCCCCGATGTCGGCTCTGATCATCGGTCTGATCGGCGGCGTCGTCTGTGTTCTCTCGGTCCTGTTCTTCGACAAGATCAAAGTCGACGATCCCGTTGGTGCCATCTCGGTTCACGGTGTGTGTGGAGCCTGGGGAACGCTGTCGGCTGGTCTGTTCGCTCAGGAAGCGATCAACGGAACCAATGGTCTGTTCTTCGGTGGTGGAGTCAGCCAGCTGATCACGCAGCTGATCGGCATCGGTGCTTACTTCGTCTGGGGCTTTGGTGTCTCGCTCGTCATCTTCCTGGTCATCAAGCTGACCATCGGACTGCGAGTCTCCGAAGAAGAGGAACTGCGAGGCCTCGACATTACAGAGCATGGCATGGCGGCCTATCCTTACCTGCAGAGCCTGGAATCCGCTTAATGCTCGTTGGTGTGCCGTTGGGATCAAATCCCTCTCACGATCGATTTGATCCCAACGGTCTTTTCACTAGAATCCGCAGCCATCTGCCTGCGGCCTGTAACTGTCAAAAATCTCTCCGCGACTTGATCACGGACACACAATACGCCTCTCAGACCGGAATCGCATTATGAAAAAGATTGAAGCCATTATCAGGCACTTCAAGCTGGAAGACGTGAAGTCTGCTCTAGTTGCTGCCCAGATCGAAGGAATGACCGTCGCAGAAGTTCGCGGCTTCGGCCGTCAGAAGGGTCACAAGGAAACTTATCGTGGAGCTGAGTACGTCGTCGACTTCATGCCGAAAGTGAAAGTCGAGATCGTCATCTCCGATACCATGGCCGACAAAGCCATCCAGGTCATCTCGGACGCCGCCCGGACCGGCAACATTGGCGACGGAAAGATCTTCGTCTCCGATGTCGAACAGGTCATTCGCATCCGCACCGGCGAAACCGGCGACGAAGCAATCTAGAACGATCGATGGAACGACTGTCAGGACGACAGGACAAGCGTCACGACGACGCCGAATGCTGAAGAGTCACTTCCCTGGAGGTGACTCTTTTTTTATGGCACCGATGTGAATGGCTGAGAAGAATCGCTGCGGATGGCTCTACCGTGACACACAGATTCTGCCTCGGGCCATGTCGACTCTATGAACTGCGACGATTCCGCAGCCGCCCGGGCCCTTGAGGTCAGCGTCGTCTCAGTTAAGATAAACTTTGATCGATCCACCTATGATTTTCGTCTTTACGGGAGATTTTGAGTATGGTCAGTCCGATCCGTCGGAACCTGCTTTCTGTTGCAGTTGTTTTCGCAGTCGCCACTCTGGGGCAGAGTGCAATCGCTAATGAACCGGTCAAACCACCGAAGGACCTTTCGAAGGAACAGGTCAAGGAGATCGCCGAAGAACTGTCGGACGAAGTTCTGCTCGGCAATGGCGAACTTACACAAGGAATTCCCGGCTCCGGTCCGTTGACCATGGAGCAGATCAAAGCCTGGATCAGTCGGGACGATGTTCACAAGCCACTCAAGGTCGAACTGCCACTCGGTTTGAATGTCGCCCGGATTCCGGACGGGGTTCTGGATGCCAACCCGCTCACGCGGGCCAAAATCGAACTCGGGCGTCAGCTCTATTTCGATACCCGACTCTCGGTCGATAACTCGATCAGCTGTGCCAGCTGTCACGATCCCGATGTCGGCTATGCCCGTGAAACGCAGTTTGGCGTCGGCATTCAGGGGCTGACCGGCAACCGAAACTCGCCGACCAGCTACAACCGCATTCTCAGCACTGCTCAGTTCTGGGATGGGCGAGCCGCCTCGCTGGAAGAACAGGCCGTCGGCCCGATTGCTAATCCGATCGAAATGGGCAATACGCACGAAGTCTGCGTGAAGACCGTCGGCGATATTCCTGGCTACGTCGCTCAGTTCGAAAAGGTCTTCCCGAAGGAAGGCGTGACGATCGAAACGATCGGCAAAGCGATTGCCTCTTTTGAACGTGTCATCGTGACTGGCCCTTCGCCGTATGATTACTACGAACGCCTCAAGCCGTTTCTGAACTTCACTTCGGAAGATCTTGAAGACGATCCGGATCTGAAGGAAGAATACGACGCGGTCATGGCCGAACTGGAAGCCAATCCGATGTCGGAATCGGCAATTCGCGGCCGCAACCTGTTCTTCAGTGAACGGGTCAACTGCGCCGCCTGCCACGTGGGGGCCAACCTGACCGATGAGAAGTTCCACAATATCGGCGTGGGCATGGACCAGCCGAACCCGGACCTCGGCCGCTTTGCCGTCACCGGCGATGAGAAAGACAAGGGAGCGTTCAAAACGCCGACCATTCGCAACGTCGCCCTCACGGCTCCGTACATGCACGACGGCAGCCAGAAGACACTGATGGAAGTGGTCGAGCATTACGCCAAGGGAGGCGTGCCCAATCCCTGGCTGAGCGACAAGATCGAGAAGATCAACCTGACCCAGCAGGAGAAGGAAGACCTTGTCGCCTTCATGGAAGCCTGCACCGGCGACCTGCAAATCGTCGAACGCGGCCGCCTGCCTCAGTAAGCGGCAGCATCGAGGAGAAACTAAAAAGAGCCACGATCAATCGCGGCTCTTTTTTCATGCGCCCCAAAGGATGGCACAGAGATTCACCTCTGTGTTGCCACGCAACAGAAGGCTGGGAAAAGACGATCGTTGAAGAGCGAACGAGGTTATGGCGTTCGACGCGGAGCACGGTTTAAAGAAGTGCGTGCTCAAACAGAGCCTCGGTGGAAGACAAGCCGGGTGTTGCTACGCAACACAGAGTTAAAACTCTGTGCCATCCCATGCTGGATGACGAGTCGATTTAACTTCAACGACTGACGAGATCCTGCATCCGAGCATTCTCAGGCAGGTTCAGTTCGAACACGTCGGGAGACACTGCTCCTGCGGTTGCTTTCACGAGTTCGGTTCGCGTCACGAGTGTAGGGGCCAGATTCGTTGTTCCGTCTGAGTCGTATTCGCTGCAAAGAACAACAGCAGGCAGGGGAGCCGGAAGGCCATCGACGTGCTGATACGAGAGGATCTCCGAACTTGATTTCACCACGTCTGTGCCCGGGTGCTTTCGGACTCTCCTGTGAACGAACCAGCCATTGCCGTGCGACAGCCAGAGTTCGTCATCGAGCGTTCTCGCATGCCAACAACCGGTCTCGCCGATTCGTTCGTTCCCCATGATCTCGTAAGTCGAATCGTCCATGAATTCGGGCATCCACAATTCCGAATCTTCGGATCGCTCGCCTTCGCGATAACTCTGCCATCCTTCGGCCCAGTGCAGTGCTTTGAAGTAGAGGCTGTATCCCGAAGAGAATGGATGACGGCCTGGCATGCGGTGGACCTCGCCGTTCGGGCGGCTGATGGCCAGCGAGATATTCTCTGCGAAGTCGTGAATCGACTCCCGGTCGATCTGATAGCCATCTCCAGTGATCCCCTCAGCCCGCAAGTGCAACTTCGGCCAGAGAACGTTCAGCGTGACTCGCAATCCCTTCGGAAATGCGAAGTCGTTGGTGGCGTCTTCGACTGCGGTCGTCTCCGTGATAAGCGATAACCCGCCCGGCACACGAATTATCAGGTCCTTCGTCGTACGCAGACCCTCGATCATTTCTCGTGTCACGTTTCCCCCCGCGCTGTCACTGGAGTGGACTGGCCGAACGGCGGACGGTTCTCACACGTGTATAAAACGACTGTGAGCAGTCTCGCCACGATTAGTGTACACTCGGTCCGGCGATGAGGAAACAAAGAAGGATGGCAAAGAGAGTGATCTCTGTGTTTCAACGCATCAGCAAGCTGGGAAAAGACGATCGATAAATAGCGAACGTGGTATCCGAGTTCGACGCGGCACGGTTTAAAGAAGGGCGTGCTCGAACAGAACCTCGGTCGAAGACAAGCCGCTTGTTGCTCCGCAACACAGAGTTAAAACTCTGTGCCATCCGTGTCGACTACGTGGTGTATTCGGAGTTCAGCCGCACGTATTCCGTGGTCAGGTCGCAGGTCCAGATTCGCCAGCGGCCGCCGCCGTATTTGAGGGTGATGTCGATCACGACTTCGCCGGTTTTCATCGCGTTCGAGACGGTGGTCTCGTTGAAGTCGACCGGTTTGCCCTGCTTGAAGACGGCCTGATTGTTGATCGCCAGCGAGACGTCGGCTTCGGAATCGACGCAGCCGGTGCGGCCGCAGGCGGAAACAATGCGGCCCCAGTTCGGATCGTTGCCGGTGATCGCTGTTTTCACGAGCACATCATCAGCGACCGTGCGGGCGATCTTTTCAGCGTCCTCGTAACTGCGGGCGCCTTCGACATCGACCGTGATAAAGTGTTCGGCTCCTTCGGCATCGCGAACGATCTTCTGAGCAAGTTCCGCGCACACGGCGGAAAGGGCGGCCTGGAACTGAGCGACGTCGCCGCGATCTGCGAGACGAACATCGGCTTTGCCATTCGCCATGAGCAGAACAGAGTCGCTGGTACTCGTATGGCCTTCGACACTGATGCAATTGAAGGAACTATTCACTGCGGTGGGCAGCAACTCCTCGGCCTGTGCCTCCGTCAGTTCGACATCGGTCATAATGACGGCGAGCATCGTCGCCATGTTGGGAGCGATCATGGCTGCTCCTTTGCAGACGCCGGTGATGGTCACGCTGCCCGTTTCGAGGTCCACACGGCGACTGACAATCTTCGGATGCGTATCTGTCGTCATCATCGCTTCCGCGACCTGCTGCACATGCACGCTGGAGTCACCCTGTTCGGCAACCAGTTTCGGAATGCCGGCCTGCACCTTCTCAATCGGCAGAGGAACGCCAATCACTCCCGTGGAACAGACGAGCACAGCTTCTGGGGCACACCCAATCTGTTCGGCCAGCGCCGCTGTCATCGTGCGGGCGTTTTCGAGTCCTTCGTCGCCCGTGCATGCGTTTGCGTTGCCGGCGTTGATGATCACGGCTCGGACCTGATCGGATGGAAGTCGCGAGCGCGAAACCTGAACCGGAGCACCGCAAACGGCGTTCGTGGTGAAGACGCCCGCAGCCACGCAGGGAGCCGAAGAATGAAAGAGAGCCAGATCTCGGGCAGACGCTCTGGATTTGATGCCGCAGGAAATGCCGGCCGTGGTGAATCCGTTCGGCAGAAACAGGGATGGCGTCTTGCTCATGATGTGATCTCGACCATGAATTGTTAAACTGTCGCGCCGACTGGCTGTCAGTCGGCATCGCACTTTTGAAACCCGCGCATCGTAATGAAAACAGGCCTTTCGTGCATCTCTTTCCCGATCCCGTTTCCGAATTGCTCGAACAGATCGAGCGGGCTCTCGATCAGTCCACCCAACTCCCGGCCGACTGCCCGGATCGTCTGCGTGAATCGATGCGGTACAGTCTGCTCGCGGGCGGTAAGCGGCTTCGCCCTGTGCTGACATTACTCGCCTGTCGCACCTGTGGAACCGATCCGTTACAGGCCATGCCGGCCGCCATCGCCCTGGAAATGGTTCACACCTATTCGCTGATTCACGATGACCTGCCGGCCATGGACGACGACGCTCTCCGCCGCGGACGTCCGACGAATCATGTCCAGTTTGGAGAAGCGACCGCGATTCTCGCCGGAGATGGACTGCTGACGCACGCGTTCTACACCATCACTTCAGGGCTCGGCGATTCGCGACACGCGGCAGCCTGTTGCCGTGAATTGGCCGAAGCCGCTGGAGCCACAGGAATGGTCGGCGGACAGCAGGCGGATCTGGAAGCTGAAACGGCTGCTCCCGGAGCACTCGGATTCGCGGACCTGCTGGAGATTCATCGGCGAAAAACCGGGTGTCTGATCCGTTGTGCACTTCGGATGGGAGCAATCGTCGCGGATGCGTCAGAACGGCAATTTGCGGCCTTGACGAAATACGGGGAGGCAATCGGCCTGGCCTTTCAGATTGCCGATGATGTGCTCGATCGCACTGGAACACAGGAAAAAATGGGGAAACAGGTCGCTAAAGACGATTCCCACTCGAAACTCACCTTTCCCGCGTTGCTCGGGCTGGACGAAAGTCGGGCGCGAGCTGAACAACTGGTTGCTGATGCGATTGCCGCTCTCGACATTTTTGAGAACGAAACCACTGCATTAAGGTCGCTGGCTCGATATAGTATTGTCAGAGACCACTGACGACGGTTTTCCCACCTGAGATGACAACTTTGACCGCAGGGCAGGAGTGACGTTGCCGTACGCGAGTCTCTCTTCTGCCTCTATTGAAATCGGATTCCGAAGTGATGGATTACGAACTCCTGCCGCTCATTTCGTCGCCGCACGATCTCAAAACTCTCTCGGATACCCAGCTGACCAAACTCTCAGCCGAAATCCGTGAGGCACTCTGCCAGATCGTCGAAACGAAGCCTGCCCACTTCGCCAGCAATCTCGGCGTCGTCGAACTGTGTCTTGCGCTGCATCTGGTCTTCGACTTCTCGAAAGATCGCCTGATCTGGGACACGGGGCATCAGATCTATCCGCACAAAATGATCACCGGGCGCTTCCCGCAGGTCCGCACGATTCGGGATCGCGGCGGCCTCATGGGTTTCCCCAATCCCAATGAAAGCCCGTACGACCTGTTTATGACCGGCCACGCCGGCTCTTCGGTTTCGACCGTTCTCGGAATGCAGACCGCCGACGACATGCTGTTCAACGATGGCCGCCGATCGGTCGCCGTTATCGGAGATGGCGCGCTTCCGTCTGGCGTCGTCTTTGAAGCCTTCAATAATGCCGCCGGTCTGAATAAAGATATCCTCGTCATCCTCAACGACAATCAGATGGGGATCTGCCCGCGTGTCGGAGGACTGGCTGAGTATCTCGATAAGGCTCGCGTCGCGCCGTTCTATAACGGTTTGAAGCGGGACATCGCCTGGGCACTCAACAAGTTCCCCATGGTCGGCGATCCGACTCTGAAGGGGCTGTCGAACGTCAAAGAAGCTCTCAAGACGCTGCTGCATGGCGGCATGCTCTTCGAACAACTCGGCTTCCGCTACATCGGCCCGGTCGATGGCCACGATCTGAAGTCGTTGCGTAAGCATCTCGAAATGGTGAAGGATGTGAAGGGGCCGACCCTGCTGCACGTCTTCACCGAAAAAGGGAAGGGCTTCCTGCCCGCCTGTGAAGATCCGGTTCGCTTCCATTCGCCGTCCCCATTCGATCGCACCGAAGATGGCTTCGTCGTGCCGCGAGCCAAGGGGAAGTCGGTCAGTTATACCGAGGTCGCCAGCGAGTCGATCTACAACATCATGCGGAACGATCACCGGGCCTGTGTGCTGACCGCCGCCATGTGTGCCGGGAACAATCTCGAGAAGGTTCGCGACGAAATCCCCGATCGCTTCTTCGACACCGGCATTTGTGAAGCACACGCAGTCGCCTTCGCGGCCGGGATGGCCAAGTCGGGGATGAAACCGATCGTCGATATTTACAGCACGTTCCTGCAGAGAAGCTTCGACCACATCTTCCAGGAAGTTGCCCTGCAGAATCTGCCGGTCGTCTTTGCGATGGATCGAGCCGGGCTGTGCGGGCCGGATGGTCCGACGCATCACGGAGTCTTCGACAATACCTACATGCGGACGTTCCCGAACATCACCCTGATGGCACCCGGCGACTCTCGCGACCTCGAAGCGATGCTGCCGTTCGCCGTGCAGCACGACGGCCCCATTTCAGTTCGCTATCCCAAAGCCAGTGCCGAGAACGTGCAGCGGGACGATGGCTTCAAACCGATTCAGCTCGGCAAGAGCGAAGTCCTGAGCTGGGGTTCGGATGCCATGATTATCTCCTTCGGGGCATTGCTGTCCGAGTGCACGAAAGCGGCCGAGAAGCTGGAGAAGGATGGCTTCGACGTGGGCGTCATCAACGCCCGCTTCCTCCGCCCGCTCGATACCGATGTCATTCTGGAAGCGATCGAGAAATGCGATGTTGTTCTCACCGTCGAAGAGAACACGCTTTGTGGAGGCTTCGGCTCCGCTGTTCTTGAAGCTGCCAACGATGCCGGTCTGTCGACGCGAAACATCAAACGGGTCGGCATTCCCGATCGATTCATCGAGCATGGCGATCGGGATGAACTGCTCGCCGAACTCGGTCTGAATGCCGTCGGTTTCATCCGTACGATTCGCGAGTTGCTCTCTGAACGAGCCGTGAACGAGCCGATCGGCTAGACCCCGTTTCTCTCTCTCGCAGGAAGATCAGACGCGATGAAACTGATCGGCGTGCAATGCGATGTCACGCTGGGCCAGCCGGCTCAGAATCTGGCGCGACTTCTGGACTGGCTGGATCAGGCGGCTGAAAAGCGAGCCGATCTCGTCATCTTCCCGGAATGCGCCATCACCGGATACGGGTACGATTCCCGCGACCAGGCTCTGGAATTCACTCAGAAGCTCGACGGAGAAGCCAGCCGCGAGATTATTGCGGCCTGTCAGCGACACAGCCTTCGCTGCCTGTACGGGTTTCTTGAGGATCTCGACGGCAAGGTATTCAACTCCATCGCCCTTGTCGGACCTGAGGGGCTGATTGCGGTCTACCGTAAGATTCACCTCCCGTTTATTGGCGTCGATCGCTACACCGACTACGGCTGCGAGCCGCTCTGCGTGCATGAAGTTGACGGCGTGAAGATCGGCCTGAATATCTGCTACGATGCCGCCTTTCCGGAAGTTTCGCGGATTCTCGCTCTCGAAGGAGCGGATCTCATTGCGCTGCCGACGAACTGGCCGCCGGGGGCCGAGATTATGTCGCCGACGGTCATCCAGACGCGGGCTCTTGAGAACGGCGTCTATTATGCGGCGGTGAATCGGGTGGGGCTCGAAGCCGGCTGTCAGTTCATCGGTCGCAGCTGCATTGCCGGTCCGGGAGGGAAGGTACTGGCGATGGGCTCGAACGACGGTGAAGAGATGCTCGAAGCCGAAATCGATATCGAGCTTGCTCGCAATAAACACACGATTCGCATTCCGGGAATCAGTGAGATCGACCGGCTCGCGGATCGTCGTCCCGAGTTCTATAAGCCGCTGGTTGAAGCTCATTCGCGGACCACGCCGCGTGTTCTGCATCACGGGCCCAACCCGGAGTAATTCGGCTCGCTGACGTGCCGAGGTCAGGTTCGCCGCCATGCCCAAGCAGTATCTCCTGATCGATGGCTACAACCTCCTGCACGCTTCCGGAATGCTGTCTCGCACGATCGACGGAGTCGTGCTGGAGCGGGCTCGCTTCCGGATGCTGCGTTTTCTCGAAGCCCGTTTGAATCCTGGGGAACGGAACCGCACGTCGGTCATCTTTGATGTCGGTACCGGTCCGACCGCTCTGCCGGATCACGGCCAGTTCGCCGGCATGACGGTCCGATTCGCAGTGGGATATCCCGATGCCGACACACTGATTGAAGAGCTGATTCGTGAGCATTCCGCTCCACGACAGTTGACCATCGTCTCCAGTGATCATCGTCTGCATAAAGCCGCCCGGACCCGACGGGCAAAGCCGATCGACAGCGATATTTTCTTCGATCGCCTCTCGCGCAGATCTGTCCGTTCAAAGCCTCGCCCTCAGACCGAGCCTGATACGAAAGCAATTGAACAGGAGATCTCAGAATGGTATGCCGCTCAGTTGCCCGACGAGATCGAGACGCCCGAAGTCAAAGAAGCCCCGGACGAAGTCGAGTTCTGGAAGAAACGGATTCAGGAACTGGGAGACGAGTCGTAAGGAACTTGAAGGCTTCAGCAGCAAAGCTTATCGGCGGTCGTCGACCGATGACGTGCTTCGCAGCCGGAGTCCGCTACCGCGGTATTCCGGTGAACAGCAGGTCGATGGCCCGCGACCACTCGAGGATTGCCTGACGATACTTGCGTTCGTGCGTGGCGTTGATGGCCTGTTCCTGTTTGGCATGAAATGCGTTCCAGTCGCATTTCCAGTTCGCTGCTTCGGCTGTGTTGGACAATCGGGCAGCAGCTTCGCCGAGCTTTTCAGCAGATGCGGCGTTGAGTCGGATGGCAGCCGTGCGATACGGACGGAAGAAAATCGTTGAAGAACCGTCTTCGGCCATTTCGAACTCGCCGGATGCAAATCGCTGTCGCTGGCGGCTCGTCAAATAGGAGCTGATCAGAAAGAACACCGCGAGAACTCCCAGCAGTGCCGCCGGGACGGCCCACTGATAGTACGAAAGCACGCCCGCTCCGATTCCCGCGGCCAGTGTGCCCAGGAAGAGTGCGAGCTGAATGCGTCGTGTGTTCATCGGCGGGACCACGTATTCGACCGTAGCCGGCAACGTCGTTGAACCGTCCTGCTTGCTGACGCGGACGACAATGACCGTGCAGTTGTCAGCGCCTCCCCGGAGGTTGGCGAGATTCACCAGCAGCCGAGCCGCGTCGCTCGGGGGCAGATACTTTCCGTAGGTTCCGATCTCGACATCGCTGACGTATTTAGTCAGCCCGTCTGAGCAAACGATGAAGACATCGCCTGGCTGGTATTCGAACGGACCTTCGACATCGATCTTCACATGGGCTTCCGGGCCGAGGCAGCGGGTCAACACATGCCCGTATTTCTCAGGATCGACATCGACCAGGGACTGGTCGTGATGTTTGCGAAGCTTTTGTTCCCAGGCGACGGTGTGGTCGAAGGTCAACTGATCGACACGTTCTTCGCGAACGCGATAGATGCGGCTGTCTCCCGCATGGCCGACAATAAAACCATCTGCGTACATCACCAGCGATGAGCAGGTCGTTCCCATCCGCTTGAAGTCGCGGTTCTTCGTGCCGATGTCGTAGATGGCCCGATTCGCTTCGGTCATCGCTTCCAGCAACGCCTCGCTGGGATGCTCACGGCCTGATTTGTAGAAGACGTGAGGCAGGGTGTCGATGGCGGTTTTGCTGGCCAGTTCACCCACCTCATGGCCGCCCATGCCATCAGCGATGGCGAACAGATGCCCGCGATTAAACCACTGCGTGTCTTCGGGGCAAAGAGTAATGCAATAACTGTCCTCGTTGTTCTGCCGCTTCATCCCCGTATCGGTTCGGGTCGCGTACTGAAACTTCGGAGTCCATTGCATAGAAGTCGAATCAACTGGATCGAAAGGACGGGGAGGGGGCCCGGAGACATCTGGGGCGTTCGAGCAATCGACGGCCACAACTTGCTTCTGTCAGCCATGTCTGGTAGCTACGATACTACAATTCGATATGCAATTCCATGTGGCCAGTGGCTGCGGCGGAATTTGCAGGGCCAACGACGGGAGAGAAGACGCTCCCCGGATCGAGACGTCATCCGACGACTGTCATCCTAACCGAATCGAGTGAGTGAGATCTGAACGCATGAGTTATCGATTAAGTCTGACGATGATCCTGTTGGCCGCAGTGATGTCAGTAGGGGCGAGACCAGTCGTCGCCGATGAAGGAATTCTGGATCAGTTTCTTAATGAGGTCCAGGTGGGCGATGTTGAAGGACTCCTTGGACTGATGCACCCCAAACTGGCCGATCGCATCGACAAGCCGATTCTGGAGTGCTGGATGCAGGCGGTTTCGTATCGCCTCGGGCAGGTTGAAGCTGTCTTTCCGGTCACCGACATCACGACCGATGACCGACAGGAAATGCAGTCGACGGTGAGTTTCACCAAAGGGACCGCTCGCGTTTCACTCACTGTCCTCAACGATTACATCGTTTCTTTCGAAGTGCAGTCGGACCAGATGACCAACTGGTTTCAGCGTCCGGTCAGCTTGAAGATCTACCGCGATCGCGCAGAAGAGTTTCTGTCCGCCATGAAGGCCGGCGACTACGAGACGTGCCTGAGTCTTCTTCACGTTCAGGTGGCCGGCCAGCTCGAAGAAGAAACGCTTGAGGGCTATCACCAGAAGGTCCAGCAGACAATTGGCCAGCAGACCGAAGTTACGTTCAAGCAGGCCAAGCTGACGATCCTGGAAGACGAGCGACTGGAGCAAATCGATCTGTTCTACGAACTCAAGGGCGAGACCGGCACAATAGCCGCCGAGTTCGCCATCCGCTTTCAGGGCATGCAGGGGCAGATCGTCGGCTTCCGCTTCCGCTGAGAACCCGGGACGGCGTTAGCAAGGCCTGCTTCAGCCGGCCTGATCAGGTCGCAGCTTCGTGCGTAAGGGGTATGCCTCCTGACGACCCCCAGCCTGCAAACGATCGAAAGTTTGCAACGGGCGCGCACAAACAGGGCACCTGAAAAGGTGCCCTTCTGTATTTCGACGGGGCGAACGGCTGGCGCTCTTGAGCCCGCTTAGAATTCGATGAACGGGCTCAAACGGCGAGCCTTTTCAACGATTTCCTGCTTTTCCGTATCATTCTTCGCGGCATTGTAGCGGGCGCGGAGCTTGGTGATCTTGGCTTTACGGCTGCGGCGACGGGACAATTCCCGATCTCGTTCGGTACGAGGCATGGTTGATAGTTGACCTTCAAAAGTACTGTTTCACGAGGTGTCTGCTCCGCTGGAGAGACCCTCCTCGCGGCTCTAGCAAAGGCGTACTATAGAAAATTGTTCTCGGACGGTCAAACGCAACAGCATGCTTGTTATCGTTTACGGAACTGGTCAGATTCCCCTCCCCGAGATCTGCAGAATCCGCTAACCTTCCGCTCCGGGGATCGAGGAGCGATCCCACTGCATCTGGAATGGATTCTGAAGCAGACCGCATGTCGACCGCATACGAACATCGCTGGAACCCGATCGAATGGCTGGGGGAGAAAATCGTCTCTCCGATCGCCGTGGTCGGCGATTTCACGCTGTTCTCGCTGATGGCCATCCGCTGGGCTCTGCTGGGAATTCCTCGTGGTTCCGTGCTCTGGCCCAATCTTTATCAGATTGGCGTGCTCAGTCTCCCGGTGGTGCTGGTGACCGGGGGATTCATCGGCATGGTGCTGGCTGTTCAGTCTTTTGATCAACTGAGGGTGATGCATCTGGAATCACGACTCGGTTCTGTTGTGAATATGACCCTCGTTAAGGAACTCGGCCCGGTGCTGGCGGCGACGATGCTCGCCGGCCGTGTGGGCAGCGCGATTGCCGCAGAGCTCGGGACGATGCGCGTTACCGAGCAGATCGATGCTCTCGAAGCTCTTGGAGCCGATCCGATTCAATATCTTGTCGTGCCGCGGCTGCTGGGCTGCGTACTCTTGATTCCGCTGCTCACGATCCTGGCCGATACCACCGGGATGTTATGCGGCTGGATCTTTTCGGTCACCGTTCTGGATATCAACAGCTACTACTACTGGTTTCACACTTTCGAATACGTAACGCTGCTCGACCTGTACTCCGGCATCATCAAGAGCCTCGGGTTTGGGGCGGCGATTGCACTCGTCGCCTGCCATCGTGGCTTTCACGCTCGGGCAGGAGCCGAAGGAGTCGGAAACGCGGCGACGCAGACCTTTGTCTTTTCGTTTGTGCTCATTCTGTTTCTCGACTTCCTGGCCGGGGTGTTCTTGTCTCAGGTCTATCTCTGGATGGATGCGGCTTAGGCTCTTAGAACGGATCGAACGACTGGAAGTGCAGGTAGCGAACGATCTTCGGCCTGAAACGAGCGGCTGACGGAACAAGCATGATGTATGACACGGAACCGATTCTCGAATTGCGACAGGTTGACCGAACCTTCGGCACCCAGGAAGTGCTGCGCGGGATCAATCTGGACGTTTATCCGGGTGAAACGCTGGTTCTAATCGGGGAAAGTGGTTGCGGAAAAAGCGTGACGACAAAACTGCTGGCCGGAATGATCGCTCCTTCCGCGGGCGATGTGTACTGGCAGGGAGGGGAAGTCCGTAAGCTCACGACGAATGAGAAACGTCGCCAGCGATTAAAGATTGGCTACCTGTTTCAGTCGGCGGCGCTCTTCGACAGCATGAACGTCTACGAGAATGTTGCATTCGGTCTGAAACAGAACACCCGGATGAAGTCGGTCGAGATTGAAGAGATCGTGTCGGAACGGATCCGCGATGTCGGGTTACCGATGGACGTCGCTGCGAAAAAGCCGGCCGAGTTGTCGGGCGGCATGCGGAAACGGGTCGGCCTGGCCCGGGCCCTGGCCATGGATCCTGAAATCATCATCTACGATGAACCGACCACCGGACTCGATCCCGTTATGAGCGACGTCATTAATGAACTGATTCTGTCGGTGCAGCGACGCCGGCCGGTCACGAGCATTGTTGTCACGCACGACATGCACACCGTTCGCAAAGTTGCCGATCGCATCGTAATGCTCTATCCGCTGCCGCGTCTGCACCCGGGTGAAGATCAGATCATCTTCGAAGGAACAGCCGAGGAGGCCTTCGAAGCGGAAGATCCCCGTGTGTATTCGTTCGTTCACGGCGATGCGAGTCAACGTTTACAGGAATTGCATGCTGCGTAAGAATCTGGCTGCCTCGACCGGATTTCATCGTGTTCTTTGCTTTGAATTTTGAATCACCGCCCCACCATGACAGAACGCCAACTCCAGTTTCGAGTCGGATTGTTCGTCGTCATCGCGATAGCGACAGGCGTCGTGCTGACCATCCAGTTCGGGAAGCTCGAACGTTACTACGAACCCCGGTACGTCGTGCAGATTGAGTACGATGTTCTGACGGGCGTGCATCCCGGCACCCCGGTGCAGCAATCCGGCATCCCCGTCGGACGCGTCACTGACGTGGCGATCGACCGGAAGTCGCGCAAGGTGATCGTGACGGCTGAGATCCGTGAACGCTATCCGCTCGCCAGCGATGCGAAACCCCAGATTGTCCAGTCACTGCTGGGAGAGTCGCATATTGAGTTCTCTGTGGGCACCGGGGACGTTGTGGCAGCCAACCATCGCTTTAACGGCGTCGAAGCTCAGGATCCGTTTGAGGCGATGCAGCGGCTTGAATCGCGGCTGACCGATACGGTCGAAGTCTTTGCCGATACTAGCCGGGAATGGCAAACGGTCGCGCGGAATGTAAACTCTCTGCTCGAAACCAACGAAGGCAAGATCGATCAAATGGTCGAACATGCAGCCGTGGCACTCCGCCAGTTGACCGTCGCCATGCAGAAGGCGTCCGTTACATTGGACGAGGCAAACGGCTTTATTGCCGACCCGGAACTGCAGATGGCTGTCAAAGAAGCGATGGTCGCCTTGCCGCAACTCATCCGCCAGACGGAAATGCTGGTGCAGCAGACACAGCAGACCATCGGCACGACAAACAACGCCGTCGCCTCACTGGGCAAGACGATGGATAACCTGGAAACTATGACGACTCCTCTGGCCGCCAACTCCGACCAGTTGATGGCGAGTGTGGCATCGAGCATGAACTCGCTCAATTCGACTCTGCATCAACTGAATCAGTTCAGCAAGCAGCTCAATGAAGGAGACGGTTCCCTGCAGAGACTCTCGCGGGACCCGCAGCTCTATCAGAATCTGCAGTACGCCTCCTCATCCCTGGCGGCTCTGCTGAAGAATCTGGACCCGATCGTTCGGGATATGCAGGTTTTCAGCGACAAAGTCGCTCGCCATCCCGAGGTGCTGGGTGTCAGCGGGTACCTCAAGGGTTCCTCCGGCGTGAAAGAAGCGACGGTCACTCCAGCTTCGTCGACTGCTCCCAGCAATATCAAAGGCCGCGCGAGTGGCTTTCGACCATTCGGCGGCCCATAATTGAAGGTTCGTCCGGCGCAAGTCAGCGCGTCATCAGGAAGACCAGCGTCAGGATGACGACGGCCACGATGAAATAGGTTCCGAACGCGACAAGGAACGGGACGGAATTATCGGTATCCGGAGCATCCGTCGGGTGGCGTTCGCTGTCAGGTTCATGACGATTCTGGGGGATATGTGAACTACTCATCTCTTTTCTCCTTAGGGAAAACTTGAGCAGGACAATATCGCAAACAGTATGCCAGAGCTCTCCAGCAAATTCAAAATTCGACTGGACGCGTCTGCGGGAGCAAACTCAGCATGGCAGGGGATTGGCGCACTTGCGACTGCAGAAAAGCACGAAAATGCTCTCAAGTGTGCTGAAATCCCTTGGGAGTGGCGTGCGGCAATGACAGATGGCCAATGAGCGACCGATCGGGACGCCCCCGAACCGATTCGTTTTGCACCGCTGAGGCAAACTGACGCCATTCCCGATGTGATCGGGTGATCAGTGGTTGGTGATGAACTCGCTGGAGTTCACATAAGCCCAGAGCAGGTCAGACAGGCTGCGGGCAAGCAGGGTATTCCGTTCCGGTGTCGATTTCACATCACGCAGCGACGCGAGCACCTGTCGGAAGAGAGCCTGCTCTTTCTGCGTCGGCTTGCGGGACAGCACCTTGATGCAGACTCGTTCAAACTTCTCCTGGTCAGTCAGCGAGGTTTGAATCAGCTCCGCGAGGAATGGATTCTTCTCGGGAGAGATGGTTTCGTCGACCAGGCTGCCATTCATCAACACCAGAGCCTGCGAGATCGTCCCGTCAAAGTGACTCGACTCGTTGTTCTCGTCGTTTTCATACGAGCTGACGAACTGCTGCACCCATTGATCGCGATTCTCCACATGACGCTCGCGATTTCGGATCGCACGATTTGAGTGACCGGCGACGGCTAGCAGGGAATCGTAGAGCTGTTCGGGCGAGAGCGGTTTGAAGTACATGCGGGTGAACGCTGGCGGATTTCCCTGGTCCGGAGCATCTTCCCGATTGACATCGCTGACACGGCTCGACAGTCGGTAGGCATCCGACAGGCAGATCCAGCGGTACAGCCGTTTGATGTCGTAGTCGTTCGACACGAATGATCGCGACAGGGTGGCAAACAGTTCCGGATGAGAGGGGGGATTGTGCGGGCCGAGATCGTCAACCGGTTGCGTGAAGCCGTAACCGAACAGTTGCGACCAGGTCCGGTTCACGAATGCCTGAGCCACAAGCGGGTCTTCGCCTTCCACGAGGAGATTGGCCAGCTGTTGCCGCCGCGAAACGGTCTCATCTTCGTCCACTTCGGTTCCGTTGTATCTTGGAAACGCGGCGTGCATCACACCATCGCGGCTCTCGTAATACGTCGGGCCACCCGTCTGGCGGTCACGCAGTTCGACCTGCGACATCTCAGAAGTGCCGGACGATCCGACGCGGGTTACAACGGCCTGTTTGAAGAAGCTGTTGAGTTCCCAGAACTCTCGCTGGCTGACCGAATAAAAGGGATGCTGGTGGCACTGGGCACACTGAATCTGGAATCCGAGCAGAGTGCGGGCTACGTACGAAGTCGCCGGCACCGCCTGATTGTTGAGATGGGCGACCAGAAAGTTGGCGGCTCCATTCTCTCGTGGATTTCCTTCCGCAGCGATCAGATCTTTGACAACGCGATTCCACGAACCGTTCCGGTCGGCCACGGCATACAGATACTCCTGCAGCGTCAGTCGATCGACCTGCGGATTCGGCGAACGGCCGACAAGCAGGTTCATCCAGTTCGTGGACCAGTGCAGCGCAAACGATGGAGACTCCAGCAGTCGATCGACCAGCTGCTGATCGCGATCGGGCGACTGATCGGCCAGAAAACTCTGCAGTTCCGCTTCCGTGGGGATCCGACCGGCGAGGTCGAGATAAACGCGGCGGACCCATTCAAAGTCATCGGCAGACGGCGCCGGCGAAAATCCCCAGTCCTCCCAGCCGCTGGCGACCTGGGTGTTAATCGCTTTGATTACGTCGTCATCGCGGCTGTAGGCGACACCGACCGGCTTGTTGTCCCGATCGCCCGGATGACCCTCGACGCTGTCGGCGGCAATCGGATCTGGCTGGTTGTGTGCGATGGCCCAGTCAATTGAAGGCAACTCGGGAGGAGGAGCAGGGAGGTCCATCCCGTCTTCGCCCGGCGAACGATCGTCGTTCGTTTTTGCGGAATCAGCGTCCGTCTGAGGACTCGTCTCGGCGATGTTCTGCGGAGGATCGACCTGATCGCGTTGGGTGACCCAATACCATCCGGTTCCGGCCACCAGTAATACGACCAGAGAGCTTGTCAGCAGAGCTGCAGCTTTGTGTCGTGAAGAGAACGTCTTTTCGCGTGGAAGAGCAGGAGCGTTCTGGACCGAAGCCTCCGTGAGCAATTCGTCCAGCAGGCTCTTCATGGAGTCGGCGGACTCCGACATCGCCATACTGGAAGAGATGTCGGTCGACTCGCCTGCAGCCATGCCAAAATCCCAATGGAGATGGCTGTGCAGTTCGAGATAGCGAACGTAAAGATCGCGAGCCGCTTCGTCGGTGGTGACGAGTTGTTGCAGTTCGGCTGCACTGGTCTCGTCGAGCCGGCCGTCGCAGAGTCGGCTGGCCAGTTCGCAGATCTTTCGATATTCGGGATGGCGTTCCATATTACCGTACCGCCGCAGCGATTTGAGCTTCCACGCATTTCAACAGAGATCGCCGGATCCGACCGAGCGATTGATAGACGGAATTCACCGGTCGATTGAGCATCTCTGAAAGCGCCTGACCGTCCCGTCCGAGTTGATACTTCAATCGCACGAGCTCACGGTCGACCGGTTTCAGTTTCTTCAGACATCGGGCGAGCGCCTTCTGCCGCATTTCAGTATTCTCATGGAGCTCTTCAACCGTTCTGGCAATGGTCGCCAGGTAGTCGTCGTCGAAGAGCAGCTTCTGCCGCTTGGACTTCTGCCGATACTTCAAAACTTCCAGACTGGCAATGCGATACGCCCAGGCGAGGAAGTTGGTTCCGGGTTCGAACTGTTGCCACTTCGAGAGGATCACCACGTTGACGTTCTGTAGAATCTCCTCAGCAGGATGCGGGTTCCCGACCTGGGCGAGGAGATACAGGTAAAGTCGTCGCTGTGTCTTAACGAACTGATCAACGAATTCACGATCGGGAGTCGCCGTAGCCGAGGCGGATTCGGCCGGACGATTGGGTTCAAGTCCTTCGTCCGGTGCTTCGGAGCTGGCCATCTCCTGGTTGGTCACTGTCAATTCCTCAAAGCGAGGGTCGCGAGCCCCTGGGAAGAGGCCGAAAAAATGGGAACCGCGAACGGTTCCCATCGATTGAGTTCCAATTCACAACCGAGCGACCGTTAGCTGACGAGCTCTTCGATCGGGTTGCCGCCATTGGCGATCTTCATCGGACGACCCCGCTTCGAGGTGTGCACGATGTTGAGTGGAATGCCCATCGCCTTGCTGACCGTGGCCCAGACATCGCCCGGCAGGTAGCTCTTGCTTTCCAGGCCGACTCCGTCCTTGTCGGTTTCACCGACAGCGACGCCGCCGTTGAGCCCGCCACCACCGATGAGCAGCGACCAGCTGGAGGCCCAGTGATCACGTCCAACGTCCTGGTTGATTCGCGGTGTGCGACCGAATTCACCCATGCAGAGAATGACGGTATTGTCGAGCATCCCGCGGCTCTTCAGGTCCTGAGTCAGAGCGGCGATGGCCTGATCCAGAGTCGGCAGACGCTGATCACGCAGCGTGTTGAAGACGTCGTTATGCAGGTCCCATCCACCGAAGTTGACTTCGACGAACGGCACGCCAACTTCAGCCAGCCGACGAGCCATCAACAGGCCGCGACCGAGGTTGTTGTTACCGTAAGCTTCCTGAAGCTTCGGGTCTTCCTTGGCCACCTGGAAGGCGTCCATCTGGGAAGACGTCATCAGATTGACAGCCTTGTGGTAGACGTCTTTGTGAGCCTGCGGCAGGTCGCCACGATCGGAATTGATGAATCCCGATTCGACGACGTCCCACATGGCCAGACGCTGTTCGAGTCGACGGCGATCGACGCCAGTCGGATCGGCGTTGCGGATCTGACCGTTGCTGTCGACCACGAACGGAGCGTGAGTCATGCCCAGGAAGCCGGAGCTGCCCGCACCACCACCGATGGAGATGAACGCGGGGATTTCCAGATCCTTCCGCTGCGGTGCCAGCGTATGACTGACAACCGAGCCGAACGAGGGGTGAATCACGGTCGGATTCGGCACGTAAGAGGTGTGCATGTAATACCGGCCCCGGGTGTGATCGGCTTCACGGGTGCTCATTGTGCGAATCACGGACAGGCTGTCCATCTGCTTGGCAATCTTCGGCATATGCTCGCAGATCTGCAGGTCACCCGCCGTGCTGATCGGCTTGAATTCGCCGCCGTTCTTGGAGCCGGGCTTCAGGTCCCACATGTCGATCGTGGGCGGTCCCCCGCTCAGCCAGATCAGAATACAGGACTTCTGATTCCGCCGGACTTCCGCGGCGTTGGCCTGCAGGTGGTTAAGAAAGTGAAACGCCGGAATCGTCATCGCGCTGCCGGTGGCAAGGTGGCGCATGAAATGTCGGCGATCCATGGTTCCGGGTTTCATCTGACTCATGGTTGTTCTCCAAAGACACGGAAAGGGTGTAGGCGATTCCGCAACGGTGAATTTGCCGTGCGGAGTATTTGTTGTTGCTTGTTAGCGGATGAAAATGAATTCGTTACTGTTGAGCAGAGCCCAGTACAGGTCCTGATAGCCGGTCCCCGCGTCTCCACTGATCTGCATCAGCTTCTTCACGGCGGACAGATCGCGACCGGTCGGGTTTCGTCCCAGAGCAGCCAGGTACAGGAGTTGAATTTTCCGGGAATCCCGTTCATCCGACGTCACGACTTTGTGCAGCAGACTGCCCGACTCGCCCTTCGTGGCGGCGTCGATCAGTTCGCCGTTCATCATCATCAGAGCCTGTGGAATACTGCCGTTGAACGTGGTCGACTCGTCATTTTCATCGGTGCCGAACGTGGTCACGAACTGCTGCAGCCACTGATTCCGCTTCTGCATCATCTGAGCATAGTTGCCCTGACCGACTCCGCCCACGTTGGCGTTGCCAGCAATCAGCAGGGAATCGAACAACTGCTCGGCCTGCATCGATTTGATGTACATGTGGCTGAAGAGCGGCATTTCACCGGCAGCCGGATTGTCGATCTCGTTCTTCGAATTGAACTCACTGCTCAGGCGATAAGCGTCGGAATTGGTAATCCAGCGGAGCAGCATCTTGTAGTCGTACCCCGATGCCACGAAGCTCTCGGTGAGATGCTCCAGCAGTTCCGGATGCGACGGCGGATTATGGGGCCCCATGTCGTCGACCGGGCGAGTGAACCCGTAGCCGAAGAAGTGTCCCCACATCTTATTGACCAGAGCACGAGCCAGTTGATGATCCGAGTCGTTGGTGATGGCTTCGGCGAAGACTTCCTGACGTGACTTGCCGTTGTCGAACTCCACATCGTTTCCGAAGTACTTGGGATAAGCAACCTGCATCAGGCCGCTCCGTTTTTCGAAGTAGACCGGTCCAGAGAAGTCATCGACAACCAGCTCCGAGTAATCATCCACCTGGCGACCGGTTTCCGGATCAATCTTGCGATGATCGACGCGACGCACCTGACGGAAGAAACTGTTGAACTCCCAGAACTGATCCTGCTTCCAGTCGTTGAACGGATGGTTGTGACACTGTGTGCACTGCACCTGAGTTCCCAGGAAGACCCGGGCGGTTTTTGCAGTCACCTGCACGCCTTCGTCCCGCATCGTCATCTGACTGAGCAGATAGTTGACGGCCCCGTTCTCTTCATAGTGACCTTCCGCAGTCATCAAATCGCCAACGACCTCGACCCAGGGGCGGTTCTTGGCGAATGCTTCCCGCAGGAACTTTTCCATACCTTCCCGGCTGGTTCGCCGAGGCGTCTGACGGCCGATCAACTCGTTCGTCCAGACGGTCGTCCAGTTATTGACGTAACTGTCGCTGTCGAGCAGCGTGTCAATCACTTTGGCGTATTTGTTCGGATCCTTATCGGACGTGAAGGCTTCAATGTCTTTCAGAGGAGGGATGTGTCCTCCCAGGTCGAGATAAACCCGACGCAGCCACGTGACATCGTCGGCCGGTTCGGACGGACTGACTTCGTTGTCCTCGTAACCCCGGCTGATCAGCATGTTGATCTTGTCGAGTACGGCCGGATCGTATTTCAGGCGGTAGTCGCTCTGCTCGGCCCCATAAGCGGAGGTCGGCGGTGAAGCGAGCATGCCGGCGGTACAGACGCAGAATGCCGCAGCAGCGAGTAGTACTTGAGATTGCCGCATGAATTCGTATGTCCTCATGAATTCCGGTCCTGTTGTTATGTGTTGCCACATCCTTCGGAGACTCGTCAGGTGACTCACCGCACGTTAGCTCTCAGGTGGATGGACCTGATGGTCGGCATGGAAGCCAGACGTGGTCGACCTGCGTGCTCTGTCAATAAACCGCACTGACAGAGGCAACATTCGACGCGATCCGAGGAAAAACTCGAAGATTTGTAGAATGGCGAACCGCGACATTTTCAGCAGAAGGAACGCTGACCTCTTCGAAAGTGTCGCAGCAGACTGGATTTAAATTTTATGGTCCAAGTCCGTTCAGGACAACGGAATTGTTTGATATGTCCCAAATTTGCACGTTGACGGCAAAACGGCCCTGTAGACATCTTCGGCCAGATCGACGTTCTTTGATCAATCCGGGACCTCGACATTCTCGGTCAGTTGGGTGGGCTGAAATCAACGGGGACAGTATACATCTGATTCCAGGGCGGTGAGGAACTGACTTTTTCGGCGTTTTTTCAGGGGTTTGCGAAAAGTCCTCTGACGTTGCGGGCGCCGACCGGTTATCAATGAGAGCATTGACAGCGACGTCACGACCTCGGGAATTTTGTGCACCTGTTTGCAGAGCGAACGCGGCGGGCCAGCATGGGCCGGGCTAACGTTGGCGGAGATCAAGTCGGCAACAAAGGGACTGACGGGGGTCGAAACTGGCTTTCACCAGGTTAAACGATTCCTACGACCGTACGCTCCGACCGAATAATCCGGCTCCCGTATGCGATTTTGCGCCGAGACAGGCAGGGACTGGGTATAATTCCGGGCCACCAACCGACTGCACGCTTCCCGTATTCGTCCCACCAGCTGTTTGAGGCCAGCAGGCGAACCCTCCGTTCGCTTCTCCCAGCTGCCGATGAGACCAGGTTTAGCGCCTAAATTGACAGTCCCCAACGAATAAATAGCGCCTGGCGTGCGTACGTCCCGCCTCAGGAATCGACAAGGAGTAATCCCAGTGCTTCAATCCACACTCAATGCCAAACGACTGATCCAGTCGATCGAATTACCAGCTTACGCATTTATCCCCGGTTCAGGTCTGCCTCACCCGATGCGCGATCCCCGTGGTCACAGCCACGGTCGGAAACGGGTTTCCCCACCAGCTCTCACGCTGGAAAACTGGTCGACCCACCGGAATTACCTGCTCGGCCTGGATCTGTTCAATTACGGATTCTACTGGGAATCTCACGAAGAGTGGGATCGCCTGTGGAAGTCCTCCGGTCCCGACAGCCTGACCGGCAAGTTCCTCAAGGGACTGGTTAAACTGGCTGCCGCCGGGGTGAAAGTTCGCGAAGGAAGCATCCACGGCGTCCGTCGTCATGCCGCCTCTGCCGGCGAAGTCTTTGCCGATGTCGCTGCCGAAGCCGATGTCGACAATTACTGCGGGCTTGAATTCACCGTGCTGCAATTTGCCGCTGATCGGGCCGCCCAACTGAACTACAAGAACAAGTTCGACGCCGGCAAGCCCGTTCGCGTCTTCCCGTTCATCCTGCAGCCGGAAGCGGAAACGATGTCCTGAATTCAAAGGACTCTCTGATCCCAAGAAACCTCCTGTTTTCAGGAGGTTTTTTTATTTTGCCCGTGTCGTCTTTCCGATGAGCGGCCGAGATTCAGAGCCGGGTCCTGTACCACTGGTCGAGATCTGCTCTAATACCGGGAGGTCGGCGGCGCAAGGGCGCTCCGAGATCGGTCCATTATCCAGATAGAATTGACCAGATGCGGTTTCAGAACGTCTGTCTCGAAGCGGTGGGATACGTGTTACCCGAAGAACGGGTGACTTCTCAGCAGATCGAGGAACAACTCAGGGATGTCTATGAGCGTCTCAGCCTGCCGGAAGGGCGGCTGGAGCTGATGACGGGTATCGAGGAGCGTCGCTTCTTTCCTCCGGGCAGCAAACCGGGGCCGATTAGCGCCGTCGCGGCACGGATGGCAATAGAGGCTTCCGGGTTGCCAGTCGAGCAGTTCGGAGCCTTGATTCACGGCTCGGTCTGTCGCGATCAGATGGAACCGGCGACGGCGAATCTCGTTCATTACCGAGCCGGTCTTCCCAGTTCCGCACTCGTTCTGGACGTGAGTAACGCCTGCCTGGGAATCCTGAACGGAGCAGTGATTCTGGCCCAGATGATCGAACTCGGTCAAATTCGGGCTGGCGTGGTGGTCGGCTCGGAACTCGGACGGGAACTGGTCGAAGGGACGATCGACTCACTGAAGAATGATCCCGGCCTGACGCGACAGTCGATCAAACCGGCCTTTGCTTCGTTGACGATCGGTTCCGGCTCGGCTGCTCTGGTGCTCTGCCATCGGGAGCTGAGTCAAAATGGGACCCATCTGGTCGGAGGGGCCCTGCGGTCTGATACCAGTGCTCACCTTCTCTGTGCCGGGGGTGTCGAGGACAAACACGGCGACAATCGGCCCCGCATGGAGACCGACTCCGAAGCACTGCTGCATGCGGGGATCAAACTCGCTCGCGAAACCTGGGAGCAAACCAAACAGACGCTGGAATGGACCGATGCGAGTGTCGCCCGAGTCTTCACGCATCAGGTGGGGAAAGCCCATCGGAAGCTCCTTCTCGAAGGGCTGCGCCTGCCGGAAACCAGCGATCATCCCATTCACGACCGCTTCGGGAACATGGGAGCAGCCGCGTTGCCACTTTCGCTGGGCATGGGCATCGAAGCCGGCGTCATTCCTTCAGAAAGTCAGGCGGCGTTGCTCGGCATTGGCAGCGGCTTGAACTCGCTGATGCTGGGGCTCAACTGGCAAAAAGGAGCCGTCAAAGGTACCGTGTGGAACGGAGCCGAGTGAGTCCAACCGACCGTTCGGCCAACGAGCAGGAGTCAAAGTCAGGGAGATCCATGTCGACACAACAGCCAGCCTATACCGTTCTGGCACGCAGATACCGCCCGCAATCGTTCGGCGATGTCGTCGGCCAGCAGCACGTCGCCCAGGCCCTGAAAAATGCCATTCTCGCCGACCGAGTCGCACACGCTTACCTGTTTACGGGAGCCCGAGGCGTCGGAAAGACGTCAATGGCCCGTATTCTGGCCAAGGCGCTGAACTGCCCGAACGCTGAAAAAGGCGAACCGTGTAATCAGTGTGAAATGTGTCATGCGATTGCCACCGGCGGCGATGTCGACGTCATGGAAATCGATGGGGCGTCCAACCGCGGGATCGATGACATTCGCGCCCTGCGGGCCAATGTCGGCATCCGCTCGATGCGGACCCGGATCAAGATGTATATCATCGACGAAGTCCACATGCTGACCAAGGAGGCGTTCAACGCGCTGCTCAAGACACTCGAAGAGCCGCCGCCAAACGTGAAGTTCGTCTTCTGTACGACCGAGCCGCAGAAGGTTCCCGATACAATTCTCTCACGCTGTCAGCGGTTCGATTTCTCCAGCATTGAGACACACGCCATTGCCCAGCGGCTGGCCGAGATCGCGGATCGGGAAGGCGTTTCGGTAACAGCCGAAGCCATCGATCTGGTGGCCCGCAGAGCAGGGGGCTCGATGCGGGACAGTCAGTCGCTGTTTGACCAGCTGCTCGCGTTCGGCGGAGTGGAGATCTCAGCTGCGGACGTCAACCAGCTTCTCGGGACCGCAGGCGATGAGCGGCTGCTGTCGATCATCGATGCGATTCGTCGCGGCGATCGAGCCGCCATCCTTGGTGAGGTCGATGACGCCATTCACGCCGGCGTCCAGCTCGGGAACCTCCTTGATCAGCTGGTCAACGTCTATCGCGATCTGATGATCGTCAAGTGTGGAGCCGAATCGGTCGAACTCCTCGGCGTGGGTCCGTCCCAGAAACCCCGTCTGCTGGAAGTTGCGGAGAGCCTTGGCCTGCAGACGATCACGACGGCAATGCAGATTCTGTCTGAAACAAAATCTCGTCTCAGTCGGGTGCCGCATGTGCGGGCTCTGCTCGATCTGGCTCTCGTTCGGCTGTCGATGCTTGAAGACGTCGAAAGCCTCAGTCAACTTGTGACCGAACTTCGCAGCCGCCCCGCCGGAACGGTTTTGAACGTTGGAGCGGCTCGTCCAGCCGCTGCAGATCCGCCGCAAAAAAAAAATCCTGAAGTAAGCCCACCGGCTGACAGTTATGGCGCTCCACCCGTTATCGAGGTCGGCGACGAGCCGTCGGTTGCAGACGAACCGGCTCCAGTTGCCCAGTCGGAAGCGGAGCAGATCACATTCACCGAAGCCAATCGCGAACGGATCTGGCGGGAACTGTTAAGTCGCGTCGATCCGACGGTCGCCAACTTCATGCGGCAGGCGACGAGGACGGCCGTGGTTTCATCCACAATATTGGAAGTCGTGTTTGCTCCCCGGGGGCAGTTCGCACGCGATATGGCTCAGAAACCCGATCAGATGCGAAAACTCGAGACCTGCCTGCAGCAGATCACCGGGGACGCGATTCATGTGCGGCTCGTCATCGACGAATCCCTCGCGGGGCCATCGACATCGAGAGAGAAGCCAGGAGCTGCCGCGGCCATCGTGAAGCACGAATTTGTCAAGCAGGCCGAAACCATTTTCAACGCGACGGTCGGTCATACCGATCGGATCCGAAAAAGTTGAAACATCGCCCTCCGACAGGGCGTGCATGCGTACAATGTGGGGATCGGACTTGATCCGAACTCGAATTAAATTGTAATCAAGAGAACTGCGATCAAACGCACGCGGACGCGATCAGCAGGATTCTACAGCGTAAGGAAAACCAATGTTCAAAGGACTCTCCAATATCGCCGGCATGATGAAGCAGGCTCAGGAAATGCAGGCCAAAATGACCGAAGTGCAGGAGTCGCTCAAGGACCTGCAGGTTTCCGGAGAAGCCGGCGGGGGTATGGTTAAGGTCATCGCCAACGGGCAGCAGGAGATCATCAGCTGCCAGATCGAACCGACGCTGCTGGAGTCGGGGGACCGCGAGGTTCTGGAAGACCTGTTCGTCTCCGCTGCCAATGCCGCACTGGCAAACGCTAAAGAAGCGGCTTCGGAGAAGATGTCGGAAGTCACACAGGGCCTGAACATTCCCGGCCTGCAGGACGCGCTCTCGAACTTTGGAAAGTGATTTGTTGAACTGCGGCCCGCGACATCGGAACCTGGTCGCTGCTGTTGACTGCATCTGTTGAAGAAACTGCATGGACGAGCAATCCCATCCTTACGGGCCGAGTGTGGCTCGACTTATTGAACAGTTCGGCGCTATGCCAGGTATCGGTCGGAAAACGGCCGAGCGGTTGGCCCAGTACGTCGTGAATATGGATAAACGCTCCGCGGCGGCCCTGATCCAGGCCATCGATGCGGTGAAGCGAAGCATCCGACGCTGCCAGAACTGCTTTACACTGACCGAAGGGGAGCTCTGCGACATCTGCGAGGATTCCCGGCGGGACCGCACGGTTGTCTGTGTCGTCGAGCAGCCCAAAGATGTGATTTCGCTGGAAGCTTCCGGCGCTTATCAGGGAACCTTCCATGTGCTCCATGGGTGCCTGTCCCCGTTGAACGGCGTCGGTCCGGAGAAACTGACGATCGACGCACTTGTCAAGCGAGTCGATCGGGACGGGGTCACCGAATTGATCATGGCGACCAATCCGACACTGGAAGGAGACGGGACGGCGCTGTATATCTCGAATCTGCTGGAGAACCGGGATCTCAAAGTCACTCGACTGGCCCGAGGGATTGCTTCCGGCAGTGTTCTCGAATTCGCCAACAAAGAGATGCTGGCCGATGCGCTCCGCGGACGTCAGTCTTTTTGACGGAGGTCCTTTCTGGCAGTAAGTTTGTAATAATTCCATGTCGCGTTCGAATGGAGAACCAGTATAATCGGCTAGTTTGGTGGCGGGGATTTCCTGAGGGAGGTCGTCGTGATCGTCATGCAGGGATCGAAGGAAGAGTAGTCCGGCACAGGATGCCGGTTGAAATATCGAGTTTGCGCACATGCATTTGAATTTCTCGCAGCAAATGAAGATGAGCCAGCAAATGAAGCTGGCTCCGCGCATGATCCAATCCATGGAGATCCTGCAGATGTCCGTCATGGCGCTGCAGGAAAAGATCGATCAGGAGCTGGAAGAGAACGTTGTTCTGGAGCAGATCGATTCCAAGCAGAAGGATGTTCACGACGGCGACCCCGATTCCCCAGAAGCCGGTCGCGAGATCGAACAGCGCGAGATCGTGGTCGATAACGATCACAACAACGAAGCCGACTTCGAACGTCTCCTGGAAATGTCAGCCGAGTGGCCTGAGGACAACATCACGTCCGGCGGCAAGCCCTCCTCGAACCGCATCGATGAATTCTCTGATCGCCAGCACGATCTGCTCGGCAATCTGCAGGCCAGTCCGCAGTCGCTGCAGGACTATCTGCTGGAGCAGTTCCACTACTTCGAACTCGATACTGAAGAACGCGACTTCGGCGAGTTCCTTGTTCAGAATCTCGATGAGAACGGCCGCCTGCAGGGAACGCTGCCGGAGATCATTCAGGTTTACGGTCAGCAGGTCGATTACGCCGTGGCCGACAGGGTCCTGAACATGATTCAGCGGCTCGATCCCCCGGGCGTCGGTGCTCGAAACCTTCAGGAATGTCTGCTCCTGCAGGTCATGGACGAGATGCCGCTTCGTGATGTCGTCGTGACTCTCATCACCGACCATTTGGAAAACATCAGCCAGAACCGTCTGCCTCTGATCGAGCGGACGACCGGGTACTCCCTCGATACGATTAAAGCGGCTCTCGAACAGATTCGAACTCTCGAACCGTTTCCGGGCCGGCGTTTCCAGTCGCACATTTCACAGAACGTTTCTCCCGATGTGCGTGTTGAGCAGGGCGAAGACGGCAAATGGCGAGTGACGCTGATCAACGACTACACGCCCGAACTGCGGATCTCCCGCAAGTACGTCCGCATGTTGCAGGACAATCCCGATCAGCAGACCAAAGAGTACATCCGCAAGAAGATGGAAGCCGCCAAGTGGCTGATCGAAGCCATTGAACAGAGGCATAACACGCTTCGGAAAGTTTCGCAGGCGATCGTCGACCATCAGTCCGACTTTCTGGAGAACGGACCGGAAGCAATCGTCCCCCTGAAAATGCAGCAGATCGCCGATGACGTCGGCGTGCACGTGACAACCATCTCCCGAGCCGTTGATGGCAAATGGATGGAAACGCCGCGAGGCATCTATCCACTGCGTCGCTTCTTCGGCGGTGGCACGACCACGGCAGAAGGGGATGAAGTCGCCTGGCAGAAGATCCGCCTGAAGCTGCAGGAAGTCATCGACAACGAGGACAAACACAACCCGCTCAGCGACGATGCCCTCGTCAAAGAAATGGCGACGCACGGCTACACACTCGCCCGACGGACGATCACCAAATACCGCAAAGCGATGAACATCCCCTCCTCGCGGCAACGCAAAGAATACTAGCCGGTCTTCTCGACCCGGGTGCCACTGCTGGCTTGCCCAGCAGTGCGATCGCGAATTCGACGACACAGAGTCAGCGAGGGAAATGGACGCCGAGTTGTCATCGCACCCTCGCTCACGCTTCGGGTTGGGATTCGCTTAGCAACGTGATAAACACTCTACAGGAGTGGAGTCCACCGTAGGGTCCGCTGTGCGGACGCGTATTGTGCGTTCCGCGAAGCAATCGGGCGTCATTGTTCTGATTACCGTCGTGAAGCACGAGACTCCGTTTTTGCGTCTCACTGCCGCCTACTCGCTTGCGATCCCCAGCGCTTCGAGGCGGCGGTAGAACTTCGCACGAGTCAACCCCAGTAGATCGGCGGCTTTGGCTTTATTGTCCTTCGCGTAGGCGAGGGCGCGTTCGATCTCCGTCCGTTCGACCGCATTGAGGCTTTCTTCCAACGGACGAAACGTTTCCTGTTGCACCGGAAGGGCGGCGTCGGCCTGCTGGCCCGAATGGAAGCCGAACGGCAGGTGTTCCAGCTTCACGATCGTCTCCTCGCAAGCCTGACAAGCTGCGTCGATGGTCTCGTGCAATTCCCGAGCTTCTCCTGGCCAGGAGTACGCCAGCAGAGCTTCCCGTACCTGACGGTCAACGCCACTCAACTGGCGCGCCCTGCCGCGATTGTTCTGTTCGACGAAGAGTTGAACCAGCAGGTCGAGATCAGCTCGTCGCTCCACGAGTGAAGGGACTTCAATCACAAAAGCAGTGAGCAGATAAAACAACGGTTCCAGAACCTGCTCCTGCTGCCGGGCCTCATCAAGGTCGTGAGCCGCGGAACTCAACAGGCGACACGTCTCCGGCCAGCGCTTCTCTCTCATTTCGAGCACATGGCTCTGCAGATCGGTTTCCAGTTCGTCGACATGTTCAAGCAGAATCCCGGTCGGGTCCTCCGCTTCGGCAGCGAAGCCGAGACAGTCGTCGAGCATTCGTTTGAAATCGATCCGGGAAAGCGACCGGCAGTCGAGCACGGCCAGAGGTGTAAACTGTTTCTGCTCCAGGGTCAGGATCATGCGGGCCAGCATCTTCCGTCCGGAGCCCGATGGGCCCTGCAGGTGCACGGGTACGCGACAACTTCGGGCGGCATTGATCTGCGTCGAAACGCGTTGCATCGCGGCACTTTTTGCGACCAGCTGCATCTGCCGCTGTACACCATCGCGGCGGCTCAGTAACTGGCTCAACTCGGCATGAAACTGCTGACTGGCCGGAGCAGGCCGGCTAACGACGGTTTCCTCCGCATCGATTTGCATCGCCAGAACCGCCGAGACATGCTCATCGTCGCTCCGTAAAGCAAAGTAGAGCAGCTTCAGCGTTTGCCGTCGTCCGCGCGAATCAATGAAGTGCGTTGTCACGACCCGATCGTCTCCGGCGAACACTTCAGGCGGAGGAGCCAGGGCAGCAAGCACTCGTTCGCTGAGAGAGCCGGTTGTTTCGGTGCGATACTCACACGATTTTCCAAGCACGTCTTCAGGATGACAGCCAGTCATCGCCTCGGCTCCCTGATTGAAGAACCGGACGCGGCCGCGGGGATCAAGTGCGATCAGGGGACGAGTCGTCTGATTCATCCACGCAATCAGACCGCTGTCAGAACGAAGTCTCTTCTTCATGTCGGGAACCCGGTGCAGGAGAGGCGGGCGAGAACCGCTCAGTCGGCTGATCGGACAGTGGCCGCCAGGTTCCCGCATCGGCTTCAGATAGTAGCCTCCTGACTGGTCCGCGTCATCAGCACGAGGGCCAGTGACGCGCCGAAGACGACCCATTCGCCAATGGTCACGCTCCGCACTTCCGCAAAAGCTCCCTGATAGAGCATCAGACTGATCGCTCGAAACAGCACCAGACAGCCGTGAATCAGTAGGCAGGCCCACAGAGCAGGGCGAGAGAACGAGGGGACGATCACGGGCATCAGAAAGAACAGCGCCATCCCCATTTCGAGACCGCCGTAGACAGTCAGAAATTCCGACCGGCCGCCGGGGCCGTTCAAACCAAGATGAACGGTTTGCGAAGCTTTTACCGGCTGAAAAGCACAATAGAGACTCAATCCGGCGTAGAGCAGACCGACAAGAACGAGAAACCCCTTAACCATGATGGACTCACTTTCTTCCAAGTTTTCGCCGAACCCAATGTGCTATGTTAGGCTCCATACCGGGAAGCCACACCCGTCGATTTCAAGAGGGCGGCAACTGCGGTACCGACAGGTCGCGATTTCCCGAAACACGCCTGTCAGACAGCTTTAGGAAGCCCGCCAGGAATCCGCTTGAGACTGATTGATTTCTGCGGCTCGTCTCTTACAATGGGGCCTCGCTGGCTCCGGCTCCATTGAGAGCAACCGCGATTCAGGAGAGGTGACGGAGCGGCCGAACGTGCCGGTCTCGAAAACCGGTGTACCGGAAACGGTACCGGGGGTTCGAATCCCCCCCTCTCCGCTCACTCGCCTGTGCTTCCATGAATCCCCTGTAAAATAGGGGTTCCGGGCGAGTGTCTGATTGACACAGTTGAACTGTGTCAATCAGATTGCTGAGGAGGTTAGACATCGTCGAGATTTCGGGATGGAAGAACTGCGAGTCTCCAACCGAAAAAGAACTTAAATGTCCGGCTCACTGTGAGGCGTTTGAAGTACTTCCACGCGACTGCAGTCGCTTCTTGTGTCGCTGCGACTCGTCATCATGCCGATGGTAATAGTGACGGACCATCTTACTGTTGCTGTGCCGCCGTGCGATAAAGAACAGCACAGCACGGAGCTGGTGCAACACCGAGAGCGACCACCTTGGCTGTCAGAAGAACGTCTGGAATTGTTGGGTTCGGATTCTTGCAACCCACTTCCGGCTGGGAGAGGTTCTAGCCGTTCCGACTTCGTCGTCCGGATGTTGTTCGGGAGCCGGGCTCGGAGAATCTCATTCTCCTTCTTGAGGTAGGCCACCTGACGGACGAGTTCCTGCTGGGTAAGTGAGGTCAGCATCACGATAGCGGACCCAACGAGCGTGGCATGGCGATCGTCCTTTGAAATGGGGATCAAAGGAGCTTCCCTGCAGAGAGCGAAGAATTTTTGCACCCCGGACGTCAGTCGGTGCGTGCCGAGTTTATCGAGTGGAGCAGGGGACCGGGATCGGGGGGCCTGCCATGGCAGAGTGCGCTCTCAAAGATACGCGCTTCATTCGGAGAGTCTCGAAAATGCGCGTCTGGCTCGATTCCAGGCGCGGAGGGTTCGCGGCTCCGTCCTGAACAGGAGGGGTGGCAGGTGGGGAGACCGATAAGACGCAGCTTGCTTCCTACTGAGATGGGACGCATCATGGGCCGAAGCCCGTCAATGGGCAACTGCTTGTTGCTGCGCATCCCGGAGATAAACCTCCGGGCCATCCCGCCAACTTCCGATTTATCCTGACCCATTGATAAAGATTTATGACACGCCCAGTTCCGGGAACAATTGATGTTGAAGGTCGAGAGTTTCTCTACATCGAAACCACCAGCGGTGAAGAATACTTTCAGCTTTTGAATGAAGCATTGGCATCTTGCCCAGATGTTCCGATGCCGCAGTCTGGTGGTATGATGGAGGAGAAGGCCCACGTCACTCTGGAAGATGGCTCATCACTGTTGGCGGTCTCATACAAAGGTGACATACCGGGTTGGAGACGCAAGCTGACAGCTTTTTGCGAGTCTACGGGTCGCAAGTGCGGCGTGGCTTCGAACCATAGGATCACGCTCTCTGATGGCACAGAGATTGACCTTTCCAGCAGTGAAGTTAGGTTTGAGCAGTAGCTTCCACTTCGTCATCTTCAGGCAGAATGGGGGTTGACACCGGCAATCCTATCTACTGTGCCCCCGGCATCGCTC
>NZ_JAKFGB010000004.1 GCF_022267515.1 Rubinisphaera margarita
ACTAAACACCTCTTACTGCCCCTCAACACCACGCTGCAAAAAGCCGACGTTGAAAGCTGATTCACGTCGACGGCCAGTATTCGTCACGTCTCCCCAGATGGTCGACGCCCCACCGATATGGCTCACCAAACTCGGGCAATGCACATAAAATGGCAATCCGCTACGTCGGCTCCATGCCCCTACGACCGAATCAATATTTCGACTGCCGTCATCGGGACCATGGTGGCGATGATTCAAAACTTCAATATCACTGAGAAACGCGCGGATCCCCGGATTGCTAAACACCAATGCCAATGCACCCCACCATCCCCAGCCTTCGTTGGTGATACCGAATCCACACCCAACTGCCAAAGTCACATGAGATGGACAATACAAAGAAACGACACCAACCTTCGGATCAGGCCACAATTGATTGTCGAGATACTCTCGCAACCCACGAGCGAGCACGACATCATCCTGTAAAACCATAAACGCATCCGCGTGAGGCGTTCGAAGATAAAGTTCGCTTAGCGCCAGATACCAGTTTGAGAACGCCCCTAACTTCTCATCACGGTCGGATCTTCCCAACGACACGAAGTCTGCTGGCAACTTAGTCCCGGGTTCAGCAAACAACCTCACATCGTGCCAACCCGCAAGAAACACACTGCGCACACTTGCCTCAAGCGTTAGAACACGCCTCGGGGCGGTCGTCATACCAACAGACCAGCGCTGGATGCTCACACACCCGTTCCTAACAGGAATCACGAAATTGGGACGAAATCGATGGAAACTGTGCAGAGTTTCACATATGCTTTCCATGTCGTCAACAAGCAGCTTTCCCGTCTACAAGCTTTTTAACACGCTACGAACAAATGCTTGCCGCAACCTGCGTCTACTTCAATCCTTGTGGCTACCAAAAACTCTTGACGAATTACAAAGTTTTTCGTGATAACTTTCGAGGATGCGATCTTTACGCGGCCGAACTTGCGTTTGATTCTCATTTCGAAACGAGTGCCGACTTCAGATGGCAGGCCAGCTCATCAAACTTCATGTGGCAGAAAGAAGCCATGATCAACGAAGTTGTTCGACGGCTTCCCGCCAAGTACTCATCAATTGCTTGGATCGACTGCGATGTGATCTTTTCCAATCGCCACTGGGTGCAAGAAGCCAGTGCCCTCTTAGAACTTCATCCTATTGTTCAGCTATTCGAAACTGTACACCAGTACTCTGATGAGATTGATGCCGATCCACTTCCTGGATTTGCGTTTTGCAGTCAACAGCAACTATCGGTCGTAGGATCCCCTGGGTACGCGTGGGCTGCCAGGCGCGAGTTCTTTCAGCAGAATGGCTTACCAACCCGACATATACTTGGTGGTGGGGATTCCCTGCTAACACTCGCCTTGGATCAGAGGCCGGCACTTCACAGTCCTCGTGATGCCAGTCCAGCAATGAAAGAATGGTATTTGGAATGGAGCGAACCGATACGGACATCTAGGCCCTCAGTTGGCGCGGTAAGCGGAACAATATTTCATTTGCCTCATGGTTCCATCTGCGGCCGAAAGTACCGCGAACGATGGTCGATCCTTGCACGCCACAACTTTGACCCACTGAACGATGTCAAACTTTCAGCTGACGGCATCTTGGAATGGGCGCATGCCAATGACACTCTAAAGAAAGACGTCAAGCGATACTTCTTCCAGCGCTACGACGACAATTGAAACAACAAGAGAGGGAGGATGATTTATGGATCGTGTGGCTATTCTCTATTTGCGCACCGATGTGACATGGAGAGTAATGTCAGAAGATACGTTCATGGACCAAGAGAGGCACCATCGGTCGACGATCCCCTTAACGCCACCGAGACGTCGTGAGATTCTTCAGCGTATAGAGCTTTGGAACCGCACATTCACCATGACGTACTTTGAATACCGTCAGAACATCAAAGATATCGCTGAACTGAATCGATCACACATCTGTAATATCGACCTCGTCGTCAGAAATCGCCATAGTGTTTCCCACGTGAAGACCTCTGAGGCAATCTTTATTCCCGTTGATGACGATGACTGGTTTCGACCGGATATCGTCTCCACACTGCTTCACAATAGCAACTCCGAGACAGATCTCATCAGTTGGCGTGATGCTATCTACTGCCCGACCCGGTACAGGAAAAATCAGAACGGAGAACGCGAGATCATTTTTCCACGCGGTCTCAGCGAACATGGTTTTGCAACCAATGCTTATGCAATTACTGCTAAAGGCTTAGATCGATTTTCTCCCGAAGATCAAGCCATGATGCTCGACAGGCATGGCACGGTTCTCAAAACCTTCCGAGCTTGTCAACCTTGCTTTTCACATATCATCCTCGAAGAACCCCAGAGCATTACCCACAAATCTCCAGCCTCCATCACAAAGCTTCAACCTATTTCAAGCCAAACAGAGCTTCTCGACCAAATGAGGACGATTTCAAGAGAAGACGAACCCGAGAGTATTTGCATGCCCTGGGCGAAGCCATATATTCGCCAGGCGCAACAACTGAACCGTGAGCTGATCAACGGATTGCGTGTCAACCTGCCTGAAACTCCTGTTCAACTGCAGCGGTGCCCGGCTAAACAACAGCCTCAGGGAATAGCACCCCGCACACGCTTGATGAACGAAATCATTCGTCGAAAGAGTTATCGATCCTATTTGGAGATTGGGTGCGGCAACAATCAACATTTTTCGAATATTGATGCTGTCCGAAAAATCGGCGTGGATCCGCGGCAAGGGGGTACCCACCGCATGTCTTCTGATGACTTCTTCGCCACAAATCGAGAAATCTTTGATCTCGTGTTTATCGACGGACTGCATCTTGACGAACAAGTAACGCGGGACATCCATAACTCTCTATCTGTTTTGAAATCGAACGGTTTGATCCTGGTTCATGATTGCCTGCCGCAAAGCCGAGAACAACAAGAAAGAATTCGCACTACCGGTTCATGGATGGGGGATGTGTGGAAGGCCATTGTTCGACTTCGCCAACGTCATGATCTGGATGTTGCCGTTCTCAAAGACTGCTGCGGAATCGGCGCCATACTTCCGCGTTCCAACAGTAATCTACTTGAAACCATTCCGGAATTGACTTGGGATGTCTTCGTCGGTGAACGAGACCATCTCTTGCGTATCTTGAACCCAGATGAGTTCTTCCAGTTCATACAGAACAACGAACCAGCAGCGACGCATTAGGCCATTCTGTCTGCTTACTCCGCAAGATTTTGAGCCCTATCTGATGTCCCAGCAAAACGCACTGAAAGACGGGAGCCCCCGCATTCTCTACCATGCCTGCCATCACAAGTGCGGAACGCATTGGTTCAAAAGACTGCTGCAATTGATCGCCCTTCGGTACGATATGAAGTTCTGCGCAGCAGCCGACAGTATACCGGTCTACAGGCCACTGATTCTCTTTGACCCGCAGAGCCGGATCGGCCCTCCTGTTAATCTCGAATACCGCGGAACTCACATGATCCGGGATCCGCGCGACGTAGTCATTTCTGGTTACTTCTATCACCTCTGGACAAACGAGGAGTGGGCGACACAACCTAACGTCGCCTACGGAGGCAGGAGCTATCAGCAGATGCTGCAATCTCTTGATCAAGAGGACGGGTTGATCGAGGAGATCAAGAAGTGTCGCTTCGTATTTAAAATGATGCGAGAGTGGGATTACTCCAACACGAACTTGCGCGAACTCAAATACGAAGAAGCTTTTAATGAGCCCGAGTCAACGTTCACGCAAGTCTTTCAACATTACGGCATCGGGGACGATGAACTCGAGAACTGCCTGCAACTATCACAGGAGTGCAGTTTTCAGGCGGTCGCCAAGAGACCTCCCGGCGTCGTTCAGGAGCAATCTGTAACACGCTCCGGCGAGCCAGGCCAATGGACACTCCACTTCACGTCGAGGGTGAAAGACGAATTCCGTCGCCAAACCGGGGACCTTCTCCAAGTTCTCGGTTACGAATCTAGTGCTGATTGGTGAGCGCACGTCATTTCTGTACCCGCTCTACTCAAGGCCACTCTCGTTATGCCCGAGCTTTCGCAGAAAATCAACTTGACATTACAGCGTCAACCGCAGTTTATGCACCGTTCCGGTTGGGCATTTGCACTCGAAGCACTTCGCCCTTTGCATTCTCCAAATGGCGTCCTCTTCGACAGCTTTCTTGAACGTACGTTTGGTTGGCACGAACAAGATGAGCTCTCACGTGGAATGATACCCTACCGTCAGCCATGGATCGGCGTGTTGCACAATCCGCCCAACATTCCTTCGTGGCACGATTTTCACAATTCGCCGCAGGCCATCTTAGAAAAGCGTTCCTTCCAGGATTCTCTTTCGAACTGCCAGGGACTCTATGTGCTCTCGAATTACCTGAAAGAGTGGTTACAACCACGGGTACCCGTCCCGGTTGAATCGCTCCGACATCCGACCGAACTGTCACCCCTCCAGTTCGACGTGCATCGCTTTCTCTCCCAACAACCTCGAAAGATCGTCCACGTGGGCTGGTGGTTGAGAAAGATCAGTTCGTTCTTTCGGTTGCCGCTCGAAAACCACCAGAAGATCTTGCTGAGGATCCCGCATCCTTACTTCGCTACGGTGCTCTCCAGGGATTTAGCCGTTCACAACGTTTCCGATGTCGAACGACGATCGGTCACGATCTCACCGTTTCTGTCCGAACAGGAGTACGATGAGGTGCTCGCTGGATGCCCGGTGTTTTGTGATTTGTATGACAGCAGCGCCAATAACACGGTCATCGAATGCATCGTCCGAAATACACCATTGCTCATCAACCCCCTTCCCGCCGTCAGAGAATACCTGGGAGATGATTACCCACTTTATTTCCGATCGTTATCTGAAGCCCGGCGGAAATTCGAAAGCTGCGATTTGGTCCTTAGCGCTCACAACTATATGAAATACCTCGATAAGGGAGAATACTCAGCCGAGTACTTCTGTCGCCAAGTTGCCAATTCAGCCATCTACCAGATCGAACCAGTCTCATAATCGCTTGAGGATAGTGAACAGGCAAATTTCCACAAGTCTTCTAGAGGCGAGGATAGCCACACTCGCGACAGTCTTACTATTTAAGTTGCAGCAACTACCCTCAATGGCTGGTGTACTATGCAGGCATCGAACTGACAATTCACGAGCAATGCCTGTACAACCCGAACATTGAGCTATCTCAGACGCGGTGGCATGCTCCCCAAACACTGATCCATGTGTTATGAGAGTCTAACTGGCCGTGTGGCCGAGGAGACTCAGATGAGCAGTAAGCGGAAGCGGCGTTCGCCAGCCCCAGACCAGTCCTGTGCCAGCATGCCACAGCGTCGTCAACACGAGTTGTGGATTACTCGCCTTGCGATGTCCGGAACGAGACGGGGGCTTGCGCCGCGACCGTGTTGCCGGGTTCCGACTGGCAGCATAGGTAGCCTGCAGATCGGCCGTCCGCGGCAAGACGCTTTTGCTGCCATCCACGCCGAACATCGCCCAGCCTTGGACTAGCCATTAATCAACGACTTGAGTTTGGATGGTCTGCCGGAACGCGAGCGTGATGGCCTCCAGCAACGGGGCAGTCCAGCGTTTGATCAGCTTCACGACCGCCTGATAACTTCCCGCCACACCGGTGGTGACCGCGAACAGCCGGAGCCCGATTTTGCGGGAATTCTCGAATCGCTCCGCCAGCATCGACTCATCCGACCAGGCCCAGAGTAAGGCCACACTGGCCAGCAGCCAGGGCGTCCAAGTACACTGGGGCTTCCAGGTTCACGGCTGAAAATCACAGTTCGCCAGCAGGCTATTGGGCGCCGCCAGCAACTGCGCGAAATTGAGAGAGAAGTCGCTGGAAACGTCTCGATGTGGCACGGCCGAATTCTTTCGGCAAAACGTTGGGCCTCAAATACCAAACTCTGTGTCACATCGAGATTTACGACAACCCCAACCGCAGGGTTAACGGCCTTGAGTGGCACCCAGCGCTGTGATTCAGCCTGTCTCACCATAAACGCACTCGCCACTCTCACTCTACCAAATATCTAATTTCAACTCGCGATTGGTCAACCACATACATCTCAATGAGCTGATGAGCTCCAACTAGCTCCTCTTCATCTCCCTTCACAGTGAGCACACACTTCTGTGTTCTATCAGACCCCAGCAATTCGACCCAGCTTCCAACCTGAACTGCATCCACAGAAATCGCTTTAAGAATAGCCTTCTCGACAATCATTTCAATCGACGCAGCATCGACCGAAGAGCCACTGACGTCGATCGACTCCAGATTGGATATCTTCGAGATCCACGCAGATGACCCTTTGATCGACACATTATCCGACACATCCAGAGTATTAAGGCATCCAAAATCAATCTCCGCCAGACCTGCGTCCGTGACAGACGTGTTTTGCACTCTCAGAACTTCAATACAAATGCCAGAAAGAAAAGGAAACGCAGCGTCGGACACTGCTGTATCGCTGACATCCAACTTCCTTAGCCCACGACACCTGTTCAAGCACACCATTCCCCTATCGGTAATTCCAGAGCCCTCAAGATTCAGAACCTCCACCACCCCTTGATCACCCAATGAGCACAGGAACTTATCTCCGACATCTGTTCTCCGCACACTGATTGTTCGAAATCGGTGACCGTGTACGATCTCTATCATCAATGCGTCATCCACATCTGCATCATCTAATAGTATACCTTCCACCTCCCTGATTACGCTCAATCCATACACGACTTCACGATCAACCCTCAGTCCTTTAAGGCTAATAATGTCGACACCGAACACCGCAGAAACAAAGACGTCACCGCTATCCTTCCAACCCACAATTCCTCCGCTAACAATGGCTGCACCACTCTCCCGCAACGAATATATCGCTAAACATCTACGTATGCAACGAGATGCACCCCATACAGAAAATACAACGCAACAGAAAACCGCAACATACAGCAGCCGAACCGCAATTTGTGCTCGCATACCAACGGGACCTCATATGCATGATGTATCGCAACGCGTCTTGTTAAACGTCCCCTCAATCACATCCCGCATAATGTCTGCCCACCCGCCACCAAGAGACTGAAAAGCATCCACACATGCAAGAAACTCACAGCATCCCTGACAGACATCAATGTTCCCATGAAATCCAGATGAATCGTCCAGGGGATTCCTACATGGCCCCGGAGTATCACATTTATTGGTCTTCTCATTGAACTCCAGACCGCAACCGCATGGATCGGGCCTCGGAGATGTCGAGTTCGCAGAACAACACAACAGCTCGGCAAACCACTCCTTTATCGCATCTGCCGATGCACCACCAAGACAGTCGTTGACACACTCGCGAATCTCTCTCGACGTTCTGGCTTGAGGGCAATTTTCAGCCATGCACTCGGCAATACCGTCCCCTGCTTTCCCTGCGTCTGGATAAGGATATTTCTCCAGACATTTGTCTTTATGCTTCAACTCATTACCGCTCGGGTCGACACCAACCAACGGAGAATCACCTACATACAGATAAAGACTAAGTGAATCTCGATAACGAACATCATCTCGACTCGACCACACCCCCAGAGAACAAATATACGAACGATTTCTTACGTAGTACAACAACATCATATCCACCTCGGACCTATACCCCGCGTAAAGATATTGCCACTCATAGCTAGGCGAATCTGACTCTTCAAACATCGGCGACAGGAAGGTTGGAACGCCATATGCAGAGTAAGTGACCCGCTGCTGTATTACCCCATCATGGCTACACAATGCGTTAGTGTTCCAATTGGCGTCTTGCAGACCATACAGCCGCTGATTAACACCCCCTACATCTCGATCACGCACCACAACATCGTCTATATACCTCATGCCCCAGACAAATTGTCTCTCAGCGTTCGTGGAATTGCCTATCCTCTCCTCTGCAACCTGCCACTTCTTGGGATCGGTATAATAGATGTGTCGGATCGACTGAGACACTCCGTGCTCCAGCTTCTGCTCAGCGCACCTTCGCCGAGCGCCATCGAATTCATACTGAATAACTACACTCGCTGATTGGTCGTCAATTTTTACCAAGTGATCCCAAGCGTCGTAGGTCGCCGTGTATGTTCCCGTCGCCTCAAACCCTTCCCACTCTTCCGTCGTAAACGCCTTCCACTCGTCAGAAGTAAATTGAGCCCAATCGAGACCGGACGCTTTGGCATTCGGAATTCTGATCATATTCCCATTGTGGTCATAACCTGGACTCGGCCAGTCTACTCCCACGCTCGCCGCGATCCCAGTGATTTCGTTCACCTCATTGTTGGTCCTACTTTGATTCAAATCCCAGCTGCCATCACCATTGCTGTCCTGCAAATACTTTTTCCAGTTACCTGTGGGATCAAGGGACCAGCACTCCGCAAATGTCTTGTCGGTAATCCCATCTTTCTGCGAGTTCAGAGTTCCTCGCTGTAGGTCCTTCAGGCGATGAAGGGCATCATAGCTGTAAAGCTCGTCGAAGTGCTTATCCAGACTTTCGGCAACGACGTTCTGCCGCCATATCCGATTGCTTACCCGGTCATATCCGTACTTGATGCGATCGACGTCACTTGCTGTGTTGTAATTGTACCAGCGACAGTCTTTGATCCGCCCGAAGCGGTCCCATCCCAAGTAAATATCACCCGTATCGGGATCATTGGTCCCCGTAAGATCCACCAACGTCCACTTGACCTCCGGCTCGGGAGAATCAGCGATCACAAACCCGCTTCCGAACGGAGAATTCACAGATCGGGCTGCTTCCCCCTCCCCCAGGTAACTGTAATCGTCAAGATGCGTCGAGGAGACATCGTCATCGACGATCGCTTTCACCCGGATGGCCGCGTCATCAATCCCTCCTGCTGCCCCTTAATCGTAGGTCAGCACCCGCCCATTGGGGTAAGTCATCGTCGTCTGCCGGATCGTGTTGTCGGCTCCGCCCGCGTATCCGTACTGGACATTGGGGTGTCGGTATTCACCATTCTGTTCTGAGGCCTGGATCTCGGTCGCAAGCCGTCAAGGAATGGGTTTACTCTGGGGGATCAAGCGAAAGAGTAACTCCACATTCGGGAGCGCTTTCCAGTATTTGATTTATTGCCTTCAAAGCAAAGTCCAAGCATTGTAATGCATTGACGCCATAAAATGGTGGAAAATCAAACTCGTCTCCAAGTTGAGGCCAATTCCGCAGGCTTGCCTGGCAAAAATAGTCACCCCCTCTCGACAAATCCACTTGTGGTGCTGCCATGTAAACGGTCAGCTGATAAGTGTTTTCGGAGGAATCCGTCACGTAGTAGGAGTCTTCAACAATATAATCCACCTAAGAGTATCCTTTATCTACAAAGGGCCTTGCAGTCATCGATGCATTTCCCATACCTAGTGAAAGCGTTTCGATGACACAGAGACCGTTTCTGCTTACTCCGGATTGAGCTGCAAGATGCAGCATCGAGCAGGTAGGCCGCATGACAAGCGGCAGCGCATGCTGCATATGCGGTCTCTTTCGCGATGTCTTCGGCGATTTGGATTGCGAGGTCGATACACGCGGGGGTAATCAAGCACGCCAAAGCAGATATCCCGAGAATGTCTGCTGCAGTCAACACCGCGACTCCACCTCCTATTGGAAGGGCCATGGGATTATGGCCGCTTGGATCCGTAAACAGCAGTGGGCTGTTTGCGCAGTAGCGGTACAAATTTGCCGTATCGCCATCAAACCCAATCGGATCCTCACTCGCAAATCGTCCCACTGCTGGGTCATACCATCGTGCTCGATAATAATAGAGCTCCGCCTGCTTATCCCATTCTCTTGCCGTGTATGAGTAGTACGGCGAATGGCTAGAATTGGTCTCATTCACGATCTCGCCATAGCTGGAGTAGACCAGATTGATATTCGTTGTCGTATCATTGGCTGATGTGTATCGAACGACATCAGTAATCGTGCCCAACTGCCCTGGTAGCAACCATAGGATCTCCGACGGTTGTTCGTCTGCGATCGGCTGATCAACGGCCGGACCGTGCAGGAACCGATGCAAATTTAATTCGCTCTCGTCGAAGATCAGTACGATATCTTCCAGCCCGGGCTTCCAGCCAGCGTCGTAAGCGATTCCTTGAGCTGAGTCGATCGTTCCGTCACCGTTTGCGTCAACCTGCCGCCGGATGCGGCGGTTGTTGACGTCGTAGGCGTAGAATATCTCTTTCGTTTTCGCGTCACCGCTGTTTCGGAATGTTACGGTCGTGAGACGATTGCGGTGATCCCAAGCATAGTCCACATAGTCACCGCTCGCCGTAGTGGTCCGCTTCACGCGGTTGCCTTCGTTGTCGTATTCGTAAACGTGCGTTCCGTCGGACAACAACTGATTATTCGAACCGGTTGAGTATCCGGTCATTGTGCGGTTTCCCGTCAGATCGTAACTGAAGTCCTCGTCGGCTTGATAATCGTAGTCCGCATCGAGCAATTCCCCGGCGGCGTCATAAGCGTATTCAGCAAATCCGTCAGGCACGGTCATGGAATCAATACGGCGGTTCGCGTCATACGTCACCGAATAGCTCGACAGCGTCGTGCCTCCCTTCGCATGAGTTTGACCGATGAGGCGCATGAAGACGTCATAGCTCAACTCCGTCGAGATGACGAGATTGGCCGTGTTCGAGGATTCGTAACGGATAATGCCGGTGTTGTAGCCGGGGCTGCCATATTCGAAGTCCACCCGCTTGTCAGACACGGCATTTCCGCCAGCTTGGCCGGCTTGTGTGATCCGTTCCATCCGCCCCAAGGCATCGTACAGGTAGCCGTTTCGGAAATCGTATGTGCCGTTAACGGTCGCGGACACGGAAGTGCGTTGTGATAACCGATTGTGTGCGAGCGTCAATTGCACAGTCGGAACCCCCGTCGTGCCTGCGTTGTTGACGGTCGCCAGCCGATTGCGTCCATCGTACGTATAGGCGAGACCGGTGGCAAGATCGCCTGTTGTCAGCACGCTCGATTCGACACTGTAGGTCGTGGTAATCGTATTGACGGTCGTCGTCCCGTCTTTCCAGCGCTCGACGGTGTTTCGGCCGAGATCATCGTACTCATACTCGGTCAGTCGGCCATTCCGATCGATTTTGAGAATGAGATTCCCAGCGGACCCGTACTCGTACGTTCGAGCATAATCCAGCTCATTGGTCTCTTTGACGACACGTCCGATTCCGTCGTAGCTCCACGTAGTCGTGTTGTCCTCGGCGTCCGTAAGCGTGAGTCGTGCCCCATTCACCTCATAACTAAAGGTAGTCGTCGCATTCAACGAGTTGGTTGTGGTCACCATCCGATTTAACGAGTCATAGGTACGTTCCTGATACTGTTCAACGTCAACCGGCTGCATCTTGATCACGTTGCCAGCGGCATCGTAGAAGGTATCGTCCTCCAGTCTTCCCCCGCTCAACTGTCCGGTTGCCGCATCGACGCCGTACTGGATCCTGCGATAAACACGCCCGCGATTATCGAATTTGGTTTCAAAACGTTCCACCAGATTTCCGCTGGTGTTGGTGTTGTAACGCTCGGAGATCACAGGACGGCTTAAATTATCGTGAATCGTCTGCTCGAAGTAATCGATTTCGCCATCGATCTCTATCCGACGGTTCCGGAAGTCATATGTGTAATTCGTCACGCGTAGATTGATGGCATCCGCATACTGCGTCTCCTGGGTTAGATTGCCATCGCCGCCATCCTGGCCGTCGTCGTAGACATTCGACGTGATGATCACCATATTATTGGCAGTCGTTGCCAGCAGCTCATCCCAGCCAGCGGCGGTCAGCTCGCCCCATTGTTCAGAGGTGAGGGTCTGCCAGGAAGGATTCGCCTGACCTCCTGACGGATCGGAGTTGGTGGCTCCGGTATCGTTGGTGCCCACCCAGCTGGACAGCACTTTGCTCCGCACACCGAACACGTACCGGTTGATCGTCCCACCCGGAGAGATCGTCGCAATTCGACGTTTCATCTCGTCATAGCGGTAGCCGGTCTCGGCGTAGTTTACCGATTTCAGCCCTTCGCCCGTTGACGGGATGTCGAAGTACGCCCGCTCCGACTGCACCTGGCAGCAGTTCGTGTACTGGTAGGTCATCCACCGTGTGTAGCTCGACTGCGCAAACGTGTCCGAGGGCTGCAACTTGCCGGCCGTGCTGCCGCGCGTCGCCTGGATCTGCTGCTGGATGTGCCCCTGCTTGTCCCAGATTGAGATCGAAACCGGGTTGATGAGCGTGTAAGTATAGCTGGGTGCTGAGCCCGTTGCGTAGCCTTGACCAGTACGGCGGATGTTGGACTCGGCGGTGCTCTCGTAGACATACCACGCGGCGGTGCGGATCGTCGTGGCTATGCCGTTCAGGTCGATCTCGTGCGAGGGACCCAGTGATTGCGTCATCCGGCCGCGGTCGTCATGCTCATAGTCGGT
>NZ_JAKFGB010000006.1 GCF_022267515.1 Rubinisphaera margarita
AGCTGGCAATCTGAAAGCGGGGCTTGTTTGCTCTCAAGGTGTGTCTCTTCTCACGATGCGAGCGCAGAAATCGGAGCCCGTGTTGTCCCCGGGCGTTGGGGAGTCGCAGATGACGCGATCTGATTGCGTAGAACTCCTCCAACCATGCCGCGATTTCCACTTTCATCCGTTTCCAGGCTCCCGCCAGTTCGCGGGGCGTGCCGACGCCGATCAGCTGGCGCAGCAGCGTGCCGAGGTTGCGGGCCGCCGCGTGGATCGTGTACCGCTTGCGGATCGAATCGAGTCCACGCAGGTGACTCCTCCTCGCCCTGCCGGTCTCGCACGTGTGAGCGAAGCTGCGTTCCACCCGCTCGCTACGTTGGCGCTGTAGTTGACGGCCCAACGCACCTCGATTGCGAATCCGGTTGTACTGCCGGGCGTTTGCATGCGGCGTCTTCTCGTTCGGCTTTCCCTTGTAAGCTGGCTCGGCGATGAACGGCTGGAACCCCTCGGCCTCCAGTTCGCTCAGCAGTTCCTGCTTGAAATAGCCGGCATCGGCCACCACCGCTGAGATCTCGCTGGGGGGATCGTCGCTGTGGAGACTCGAAGTCGTGCAGTTTGACTGAGCCGCGATCACACTTTCCACAAGTGTCTCGGTGTCCGACTGGTCCCCGTGGTACACGCCGGCGTGCAGAATGACTTCGGTGTCCAGATCGATGACATGCTCGACCTTGTAACCCAGATGCGTGCGGCCGTCCTTCATTTTGACGATCCGCGCGTCGGGGTCGACTTCAGAGGTCCACTCCTGATTAGAAACCTTCTTGTCCTTCCGCTTCCGATCAAACTTTCGCAACTCATCGTCACCCGGCTCATCGTCTTCTTCGATCTCGCCCGCTTCGATCATCAGCCGCTTGAGGTAGGCCTTCCAGTCCTCGCCGGAGTCCCTGCGGACAATCGTCTTCATGGCCGCGTTGGCCTCCACCATCGTGGAGTCGACGCCGACGAGGGTGCCGGTGACGAGCAGACTTTTCTGAACGATCGCCAGCACGATCGCGAAGACCTGCTCGTGGACCTGGAGTGGAAGACGGTTACGAATCCGCGTCAGCGAGGAGTGATCGGGAGTCGCGTCGGTGAGCCGATAGCCGAGAAACTGCTTCAGAGACAGGCTGTCGGCACACCGCCAGGCGATGCCGCGCTGGGAATCGAGCCCCTCGAAGTAACCGATCAGCAGCATGCGAAAGTAGACGCCGGGCGGAATACTCTTGCGGCCGGCTTTGTCGTAGTAGGGCTCGCACAGATTCTCGAGATGCGGATCAAACTCATGCTCGGCGAGCAGCTTGTTGAGCCGCTCATAAAACACATGCCGCGGCGTCTCCGGCAAACTGGTGGTCGTCACGAACAACTCCACCTGCCGCGGCCCACCCCTCGATCCCATCGCCATCGCTGACTTCCTTGAACTGGTTCTCTGGAAACGATGATTCGGAAGATATTTCCGGAA